>PXDM01000507.1 GCA_003565055.1 Paracoccaceae bacterium | reverse complement strand
CCGGGCGCGGCCAGCCGAAGCGGCGCATATAGACGCCGAGAACGCCCGTCGCCAGCAAAACGATCAGATCATCGAGCGTCCGCGTGGCCTGAAAGGCCGCGAAACAGATCACCACGATCATGAAAGGTGCGAGCAGTTTGAACGGAATCAGCGTCAGTTTCGAAATCGGGATCGCAAGAAGGATGCACAGCCCCGCGCCCAGCACATTCGCAAGCGCCAGCGACCAGACGATGGTATAGGTCAGGTCGAGATTGCTGCCCACCATCGACGGCCCCGGCTGGATCCCCAGAAGCACCATGCCGCCAAGGAAAACCGCCATCGCGCCACCGCCCGGAATGCCGAAGAGGAGCGTGGGCAGAAGCCCGCCGCCTTCCTTGGCGTTATTGGCGGATTCAGGCGCGATGACCCCGCGCACATCGCCCTCGCCGAATTGCGGCTTGTCCTTCACGGTCTGGACGGCGTGACCATAGGCGATCCAGTCGACCACGGTCCCGCCAAGGCCGGGAATGGCCCCGATCAGCGCGCCGATGCCGGAACAGCGCAGCGTCAGCCACCAGTTGCGCATCACATCGCGGATGCCGTCGAACCAGCCTGCGCCGAGCGTGTTATGCTCCGAAATCGAGCGGTCGCGGCGCAAGAGGTCCACGATCTCGGGCACAGCAAAGAGACCCAGCCCGATGATGATGAGCGGGATGCCGTCATAGAGATAATCCACGCCGAAAACCATGCGGAATTCGCCCGTCGCGGGCGCGCCCCCCACGGAGCCGATGATCAGGCCTAGCGCGCAGGCCGCGACGCCCTTGACGAGCGACTTGCCCGCGAGCACACCCACCATGGACAGGCCGAAGACCGAGAGCATGAAGAGCTCGGCGGATGAAAACGCGAGGATCACAGGTCGCGCCACCAGCACAAAGCCTGTCAGCACCACAGCCCCGATCAGCCCGCCCACCAGCGACGCAAAGAAGGCGGCGGACAGGGCGCGGGCGGCTTCGCCGCGCTTGGCCATGGGAAAGCCGTCGAGCACTGTGGCCTGTGATGCGGAAGAGCCGGGGATCCCCATCAGGACCGAGGCGAATGTGTCCGAGGTCGGGATCACCGCCACCAGCCCGATCAGCATGGCCAGCGCCGCTGTTGTATCCATCCCGTAAAGAAAGGGGATCATCAGCGACAGGCCCGCAATCCCGCCAAGGCCCGGAAAGACACCGATCATCAGACCGACGATGACGCCGATCATCATGTAGCCGACATGCTGCAGCGTCAGAATATTCGTCAGCGCGGATATGAAAACGTCAAACATCGGCACCCCCTGGCTGGCCGGGACTCTGGCCGCCTGCGCATCCGCGGCGGTCACGGAACACGAAGCCCTTCCGGCCCGTCCAAAGGGCCGAAAGGGCTCGATGGGCGTCAGTCGCCGAGGCGCACGTTATATTCGTCGCTCAGCATCTCGACGACCATCGCGCGGACTTCGGGGTCGATCGTCGTGCCCGCAGCAAACAGGGCATCTGCGGCCCCGTCCGTCACTTGCTGGTAGCTGCCCAGAGCATCTTCGAACGTGGCCTGATACTCGGGGTCCTCGAAAACGTCGCGCCATGCCTGACGATAGGTCTCGACCAGCTCATCGGAAGCCCCGGCCGGCAGGACGACCATTTTCTGCGCCGCGAAACCTGCGGTGTTGAACGCCTTGTAGGCGTCATACATCGGGCCGGAGGGCGCTTCGCCATGGACCATCTCATAGACCTCTTCGAGGATCGGAAGGTCGGGGAAGGTCGGATCGCGCTGCGGGTTGCCGTCCTCATCGAGAACACCCCAGGACATCAGCGGCACGGCCTTGCCTTCTTCGACAAGCGGCATGGCGTTGTTGATGAAGGCCGAAGAGGTCTGATAGTCGATATTGACCTCGCCGCGCTCAAAGGCCAGCCGCCCGTCACCACGGCCGCCAAAGCCGAAGACGTAATTCACGTCAAATCCGAGCAACCGGAAGGCCAGCATCGGCACCAGATCGAGCGAGGTCGCCCCCTGGCTGGCATAGACAAGGCGCTGGCCTTGCAACTGCGCAACATCGTCAATGCTCTCGACCCCGGTCGAGGGGGAAACATAGGCCACACCGCCGGTCGGGCCGACCATCACGACGGACCAGTCCTGATACTCGTAGCGCACGCGCGGGTCGCCCAGCAGATAGGGAAACTGCGTCGAGCCGGATGTGCCCAGAATCGTCCGCCCGTCAGGCCGGGCGCGCTGCGCGAAAAGATTGGTGCCGCGTGTCGAGCCGCCACCGGGCTCATTGACGACAACGACGGTCGGGTTGCCGGGGAGGTGCCGTGACAGGAACGGCGCATTGAACCGCGCCCAGGTGTCCGAGCCGCCGCCGGTTGCGAACGGAATGATCCATTCGATGGTCTGGCCCGAAAAATCAACCTGCGCCTGTGCGGGCAGGCCCAGGGTTGCTGCGGCCATGGTCGCGGCGAAAAGGCCCAGCGCCCCGCGCCGGGTTTGTGTTGTGACTGTCATGTTGACCTCCCAATTCGTTTTGCGCACAGTCGCACGGGCGCCTCCACGCCCGGCAGTGCTGACGGCTGCCTATCCGGCGAACCTGTCAGAATACTGTCATGGCACGAAAAAGACGGAAAATCTACACGGAGTCCTGATGCGGATCGTGCTCGTCGAAGACCATGCCATCCTCGCCCGCGCCCTGATCCAGTCACTGGAAGATGCCGGCCATGCTGTGGACTGGCTCGATAACGGGCAGGATGCCGACCTGTTCCTCGCCCAGAACGGCGCGGATCTGGCGATCCTCGATGTGCAGCTTCCGGGTCTGAGCGGTCTTGATGTGCTGCGCCTGTTGCGCGCGCGGGGTCAAGCCTTTCCGGTGCTGATGCTGACCGCACAGGGGCAGGTCGCCTACCGGGTTGCGGGTCTCGATGCAGGGGCGGATGATTATCTGGTCAAGCCCTTCGAGATGGCCGAATTGCTGGCCCGCATCCGCGCCCTGTCGCGCCGCCCGGCGGATGCGCGCGTCGATGTCGAGATCATCGGCCAGATCACCTATGACCGCAGCGCGCGCAGCCTCACCACGCGCTCTGGCGCGCTGAGGCTGGCGCGGCGGGAATTGGCGCTGTTCGAAGCTTTCGCGGAAAACCCCGGCCGGGTGCTGTCCAAGGACCAGCTTGGCGCGCGGATTTACGGGGTCGGGGCCGATATCGACGCCAATGCGGTGGAGCTGCTGGTCTCGCGGTTGCGGCGCAAACTGGACGGGCACGGGGTCGGCATCCGCACATTGCGCGGTCTGGGCTACATGATGCAGGTTGACGCCGGATGACACTGGATCGAACACGCGCGCGCGGACCCTTCGCAGGCTCGCTGCGGCTGCGGCTTTTCGTGCTGATCCTGCTGCCGCTTGTCGTTGTGGCGCTTGTTGCGGGCGCGGTGCGCTACTGGCAGGCACAGACCATGTCGCAGGCGCTTTATGACGATGCGCTCAAGGTCGTCGCCCATGCGGTCGCGCGCGAGGTCATCATCACGCAAGGCGATGTGGTCTCGGATGCGCTGCTCGATTCGCTCGTCGGCGTGCTGGGCGATCCGATCTTCTACAATGTCTCGGCGGCGGATGGGCGGATTCTGGCAGGATATACGGACATCCCCGAGGACATCATCCCCGACAATCTGAGCGGCGGCGAGGCGCATTTCTTCGACTTTACCTATATCGACACGCCTGTCCGCGCGGTCGTGCTGCGCGAATTCATCTCTGATCCGTTTTTCGACGGCTGGACCACAGTACTCGTGTGGCAGACCACGACCCAGCGCCGCGCCCTGAGCCTGCGGATCCTGCAACAGGCCGTGACGCTGCTGGCGATGGTGCTCGTCACGGCGGCGGCGGCGGTCTGGATCGGGATCGCGCAAGGGCTGCGTCCGCTCAATGATCTGCGCGCAGCGATTGCGCTGCGCAGCCCGTCCGAGCTCAGCCCGATCCGGCGCGCAGTGCCCATCGAAATGCGCCCCTTTCTCGGCACGATGAACGCTCTTTTCGCGCGGTTGCAGGCGGAACTGGAGCGCCGCAACGCCTTTATCGCGAATGCCGCGCATCAGATCCGCAACCCGGTCGCCGCGATCCGCGCACAGGCCGAGGCCGCGCTCTCGGCCAGGAGCCCGCAGCATCGCGACGCGCGCCTGCACGACCTGCATGACGCGGCAAGCGATCTCTCGCGCCTGAGCCAGCAATTGCTCAGCCTCGAGACTGCGGACCATGTCGGGGCGGCAGGAACCGGGCGGGTCGACCTTTCGGGGCTGGTCGCGGATATGGCGCGCAAATACGCCCCGGCCGCGGTCGAACAGGGCGTCGATGTCACATTCGACGCCCCCGACACGCCTATTGAGATCCACGGCAATGCGGTCTTGCTGCGTGAGGCGGTCGAGAACCTGCTCGACAACGCGCTGCGCTATGGGGCGGAGAATGGCGGGGAGCTCAAGCTGACCCTGTCGCGCGAGGGCCAGCAGATCACGCTGACCGTCGATGACGACGGGCCCGGAATTCCCCCCGATGCGTCCGAGCGGGTTTTCGAGCGCTTCCAGCGACTGCCTCAGCCCGGCAGACAGGACAAGGCAAGCTCGGGCTGCGGGCTTGGGCTGGCGATTGTGCGCTCCATCGCGGCGGGTCATGGTGGCACAGTCCATCTCGGACGCAAGGCGCGAGGGTGCCGCATCGTGCTCACCCTGCCCGCGCAAAGCTGACCAAGGCGCGGCGGCAGATTTCGGGCGTGTGACAGGGAAGGAAATGGTGGGCGATAACGGATTTGAACCGCTGACATCTTCGATGTGAACGAAGCGCTCTACCACTGAGCTAATCGCCCCACGACGTGCTCTCTACTCTGCGAAAAACCCGCGCGCAAGCCTTTCTTGCGCGATTATCGCCGCCCTCCCGCCACAGTTATGCGCGGCGGGAGAGCAGTGGTTTCGCTCAATGCGTCGGGCGCTGTGTCTCGGGGTTGGGCTGCCCCGACAGCCGCGCGACGCGGGCGGCTTCATCGGCGGCATCATCCCATTCCACAGGCGTCGGCTGACGCACAAGCGCCTTTGAGAGCACATCGCGCACATGGCTCACCGGGATGATCGTCAGGCCCGATTTCACGTTATCGGGGATCTCCGGCAGGTCCTTGGCGTTTTCTTCGGGGATCAGCACTGTCGTAATCCCACCGCGCAGCGCCGCGAGCAGTTTTTCCTTCAGCCCGCCAATGGCCAGCACATTCCCGCGCAGCGTCACTTCGCCGGTCATGGCAATATCCTTGCGCACCGGGATTTGCGTCAGCACTGACACGATGGAGGTCACCATCGCAATCCCGGCACTTGGCCCGTCCTTGGGCGTCGCGCCTTCGGGCACATGCACGTGAATGTCCCAGGCGTCGAGCTTCGGCGGCGTGACCCCGATCTGCGGTGCGATCGAGCGCACGAAGGAATTGGCCGCGTCGATCGACTCCTTCATCACATCGCCAAGCTTGCCGGTGGTCTTCATCCGCCCCTTGCCCGGCAGTTTCAGCGCCTCGATCTGCAAGAGATCGCCGCCCACCTGTGTCCAGGCGAGACCCGTGACCACGCCGATCTGGTCATCCTTCTCGGCAAGACCGAATTTATGGCGCGGCACGCCCAGGAAATCCGCGAGGTTGTCGGGCGTGACCTCGACCTCTTCGGCTTCCTTCTTGACGATCCGGGTCACCGCCTTGCGCGCGATCTTGTTGAGCTCGCGTTCAAGATTGCGCACCCCCGCTTCGCGCGTGTAGCGGCGCAGGATTTCGGTGATCGCCTCGTCCGAGATGGACAATTCGCCTTTGCGCAGCCCGTGATTCTTGACCGTTTTCGACATCAAGTGACGGCGCGCGATTTCCAGCTTTTCGTCTTCGGTATAGCCCGAAAGCGGGATGATCTCCATCCGGTCAAGCAGCGGCCCCGGCATGTTGTAGCTGTTGGCCGTGGTCAGAAACATGACGTTTGACAGGTCATATTCGACTTCGAGATAGTGATCCACAAAGGTCGAATTCTGTTCCGGGTCAAGCACTTCCAGCATCGCACTGGCCGGATCGCCCCGGAAATCCTGCCCCATCTTGTCGATTTCATCGAGCAGGATCAGCGGGTTGGTGGTTTTGGCTTTTTTGAGCGCCTGAATGATCTTGCCGGGCATCGAGCCGATATAGGTCCGACGGTGGCCCCGGATCTCGCTCTCATCACGCACCCCGCCAAGGCTGATGCGGATGAACTCGCGCCCCGTGGCCTTGGCGACCGACCGGCCGAGCGAGGTCTTGCCCACGCCGGGAGGGCCGACCAGACACATGATCGGGCCTTTCAGCTTGGCCGAACGCGCCTGCACGGCGAGATTCTCGACGATGCGTTCCTTGACCTTGTCGAGACTGTAATGATCAGCATCGAGGATTTCCTGCGCGCGGCCCAGATCCTTCTTCACACGGCTTTTCACGCCCCAGGGAATCGACAGCATCCAGTCGAGGTAATTGCGCACGACCGTCGCTTCCGCCGACATGGGCGACATGGATTTGAGCTTTTTCAACTCAGCCTCGGCCTTGTCGCGGGCTTCCTTGCTGAGCTTCGTCTCTTCCACGCGGCGGGTCAGTTCCGCGACCTCGTTCTGGCCATCCTCACCATCGCCGAGTTCCTTCTGAATGGCCTTCATCTGCTCATTCAGATAATACTCGCGCTGCGTGCGCTCCATCTGCGATTTGACGCGGGTCTTGATCTTGCGCTCTACCTGCAGCACCGACAATTCGCCCTGCATCAAGCCGTAAATCTCTTCAAGCCGCGTCGCTGTGTCTTCGATTTCCAGCAGCTTCTGCTTTTCCTCGACCGATGCGCCGAGATGGCCTGCGGCCAGATTGGCAAGCTCCGTCGCGCCGGTCGTCTCGGCAATCGCGGCGATGGCTTCATCCGGGATGTTCTTGCGGATCTTCGCATAGCGCTCGAATTCGCCCTGCACTGTGCGCATGAGCGCCTTGACCGCCGCATCGGTGCTGTCATCTTCGGGCATGTCACTTGTCACGGCCTCGAAAAACGAGTCGTTCTCGACGAAATCGTCGATGCGCACGCGGCTGCGCCCTTCGACCAGCACCTTGACCGTGCCATCTGGCAATTTCAGCAGTTGCAGCACATTGGCGAGAACCCCGACGCGGAAAATGTCATCCTCGGTCGGGTTTTCCAGTTCGTGGTCGCGCTGCGAGACGAGCAGGATCTGGCGATCCTCCGCCATGACGGCCTCCAGAGCCCGCACGGATTTTTCACGCCCGACAAAGAGCGGCACGATCATATGCGGAAACACCACCATGTCGCGCAGGGGCAGCACTGGGTAATTTGCGGTCTGCGACATTCTTCCATCCTTGTCTCTCGCGCAGGAGTCCCTGCGCCTTGCGCTTAATTTGGGCGCTGCGGCGCGGGGATTCAAGCGCTGGTTTGCGCAGGGACCGATGGGCCGGGGCGGGCACAGGTCAGACAGCGCTTATGCGACCAGCCGGATGGGGCGACATCAGATCGGGACATAGAGGTCGGGGAAAAGAATTATGGGGTCCCGGCATAACCGGAACCCCACTCACCCACGTGCCCTTCACGTCACGGGAAGAATCAAGCCCCGGTCTTCCTGACCAGATGCTTTATCTGCACCCGAAAACGCCTCTGGCGCAACTCAAATAAAGGCAGGATTTTAACGACCCTCCGCCCCCGGCCTCAGCTATAGACGGCTTCCTTGCCGAAATGTTTGGTCAGCAGATAATAGACCACGGCGCGGTATTTGTTGCGCTCGGAGCGGCCATATTGCTCGATCACGGCGTCAATCGCATCAGTCAGTTCCTGACCATCGGGGAGACCGAGCTTGCCCATCAGGAAATTGCGCCGCACGGTGTCAAGCTCGTGTTGCTGCGTCGCCGCGACTGTGCTGGCATCGGCATTGTAGATCGAAGGGCCGCAGCCAATGGTCACCTTGCGCAACAGATCCATATCTGGCTCCACGCCGATTTTCTCTCGCAAATCCGATGCATAACGTTCAATCAGGTCGTCCCGACGTCCCATATCAAATTCCTTTCCTCACACTCTGACTCAGGCGCTGACAGCCGCGCCCCGCGCAGAGTGAAAGAAAGATTAACCAAAACCAAGAGAAATCTGCACTCCGGTGGGGCTAGAGCATCCTCAGAAGCTGCGGGGTGGGCCAACCATCGGCAGGCAGGCCGAGCTGCGCCTGGATGTCCTGAACCGCCGCACGGGTATTCGCGCCGAGTATGCCGTCGATCCCGCCCACATCAAAGCCACGCTGGCTCAGGCGTTCCTGCAATGCGCGCATCTGATCCTGATTGAGCCCGGTTTCGGGATTGCCGGCCTGATAGACTGGCGCGCCCTGCAGCCTTGTCGCGAAATAGGCGGCGGTGGTGACATAGATGAAGCTCTGGTTCCATTCGAAGAGCACGCGGTAGTTGTGAAACACCATGAAAGCCGGGCCGCCACGGCCTTGCGGCACGATGATGGACGCCTCCAGATGGCCTGCGGGCAGGGTGCCATGCGTGGGCCGCACGCCCATGTGCGTCCATTCATCGACCGGGCGCTGGGTGCGCAGGCCCGACTGGCGCAGATCGAACCCCTGCGGCAGCGCGATCTCATGCATCCAGGGCTCACCCGCCCGCCAGCCCTTCGCCTGCAGCACGGAGGCCGCTGACAGGATCGCATCGGGCACCGAGCGTTGCAGGTCAATGCGCCCGTCCCCATCACCATCGACTGCGTAATTGATGATGTCAGAGGGCAGTTTCTGCACCATGCCGATCTCGCCCGCCCAGGCCCCGCGCTGGCGTCGTGGATCGAGATCGCCGCGCTGGTGCATCTCAAGCGCCGCGAAAACCTGCGGGCGGAACAATTCCGGGCGGCGGCAATCATGCGCCAGCGTCACCAACGCATCGACCGTGTTGAAATCACCCTGAACCGCGCCGAAATCCGTCTCGAACGCCCAGAAGGCCAGCAGGATACCGTGCGGCACGCCGTATTCGCTTTGCGCCCTGTCGAACAGCGCGCGATGCCGGTCATAATTCGCGCGCCCGGCATTCATCCGGTTCTGCGAGATCAGCGCGCGCGAGAAATCGAGGAAAGGGCGCTGGAAAATCCCTTGCCGCCGGTCGGCATTGATCACCGCCTGATTGAACTGCACCCCGCGAAAGAACTGATCGACCAAACCGCGATCATATCCGCGCTGCAAGGCCTCGGTGCGCAACCCATCCACGAATGCGCCGAAATTCCCCCCGCAGCTCTGCGCATGAACGCCTGTGGCGGCTGTGAGCGCCGCCAGTGTCGCCAATACTCGTAAAACCTGCATCCTGCCCTCATCACACGCGATTTTTCAGCAGGCTAACCGATGGCCCTGTCGAGGGAAATCGCTTTTGCGTGAGGGGCCTGCCTGTCAGAGCACGTCACGACCATGCGGGGCCATGAAGTTCAGCTCCGGGTTGATCGGGATGATCCGGTTAGGGTTAATCGTGTCGTGGCTGTAGTGATAATGCCGCACGATATGGGCCATGTTGACGGTCCCGGCCACGCCCGGATGCTGGTAGAGATCGCGCGTATAGGCCCAGAGCGCGGGATAATCCACGATCCGACGCCGGTTGCATTTGAAATGCAGGTGATAGACGCTGTCAAACCGCACCAGCGTCGTGAAGAGCCGCCAATCAGCCTCGGTCAGTTGGTCGCCCGCCAGATAGCGCTGCCCGGTCAGCCGCGCCTCCAGCCAGTCCAGGCTCTCAAACAGCGGATGCACGGCCGCGTCATAGGCCTCCTGCGTGGTCGCGAAACCGGATTTATAGACCCCGTTATTGACCGTGTCATAGACGCGCTCATTCACAGCGTCGATTTCGCCGCGCAGCGCCTCGGGGTAGTAGTCGTCGTGATTGCCCGTCAGCTCGTTGAAGGCCGAATTGAACATGCGGATGATCTCGGCGCTCTCATTCGACACGATGGTTTCGCGCGTCTTGTCCCAGAGCACAGGCACTGTCACGCGGCCAGAGATGCCGGGATCGGCGCGGGTATAAACCTCGCGCATGAACAGCGCGCCATGCAGGCGGTCGCCAGTCGCGCCGTCGAAATCTTCGGCAAAAGTCCAGCCGTCATCGAGCATATCGGGATGCACGGTCGAGACGTCGATCAGCCCTTCCAGCCCCTTGATGGCACGGAAAATCAGCGTGCGATGCGCCCAGGGGCAGGCGAGCGAGACATAGAGATGGTAGCGCCCGGCCTCGGCCTTGAAACCGCCCTCGCCGGACGGGCCAGCCGCGCCATCTGCCGTCACCCAGTTGCGAAAACGCGACGTGTCGCGCTTGAACGCGCCGCCGGTTTTCTTGGTGTCATACCATTCTTTCGACCATTCGCCGTTGACCAACTGGCCCATGTCAGTTCTCCTTTTCTGTTGGCACAGAAATGGGCGTGATCGGGCCATCCGGCAAGCTGCGCAGGCGCGCAGACCCTGTGCGCAGGGCTATTGCAGATCCCCGAAGGCGCGTTGCAGGCGCGCGACGGCATCCTCGATCACCGCGCGCGGGGCGCCGAGGTTGAAGCGCAGGAAGCTCTCGCCCCCGGTCCCGAATGTCGTGCCGTGATTGGCCGCGATCTGCGCGCCTTGCTCGACCCGCGCGGTGAATTCCTCGCGCGTCATGCCCGTGCCCGCGAAGTCGACCCAAGCCAGATAGGTCGATTCCAGCGCCATTGAGCGCAGGCCGGGAATGGCATGGATCCCCGCGTCGAAAACCCGTCGGTTTTCATCGAGATAAGCCCGCAGCGCATCGACCCAGAGCGCGCCTTCCGGGGAATAGGCCGCCGTCACGGCATGCAGGCCGAAGGAATTGGGTGAAATGCCCATCGCGCCCAAAGTCGCGGCGAATTGCGCCCGCAGCGCCGCGTCCGCGATGATGACATTGCCGCAATGCGTGCCCGCAAGGTTGAAGGTCTTGGAGGCCGCGGTCAGCATCACCAGCCGGTCGGTGATCTCGGGCGCGGCAAGCGGCATGGGGATATGTTTCTGGCCCGGCATGGTCAGATCATGGTGGATCTCATCCGAGATCAGCAGCAGGTCATGGCGCGCGCAAAAGGCCGCGAGATCACGCAATTCCTGCGCCGACCAGACCCGCCCGCCGGGATTATGCGGCGAGCACAGGATGACCATGCGCTCGGCCCCGGTCATCTGCGCATCTGCCGCCGCGAGGTCCATCTGATAGCGCCCGTCGCGCTGCACCAGCGGAGATTCCACCACGCGCCGCCCCGCCGCCCGGATGGTACGGGCGAAGGCGTGGTAGACCGGCGTGAAGAGCACCACGCCGTCGCCGGGCGCGGTCCATGTCTGCAGACAGAGCCCCACCGCATTGACCAGCCCATGGGTAGTGAAGATGTGGTCAGGCTCCGTCTGCCAGCCGTGCCGCGTCTGCATCCACCAGCAGATCGCCGCGCGATACGCGGCATCATCGCCGAAATAGCCATAGACCCCGTGATCGAGCACCGCCTGAAGCGCGTCCTGCACGGCTTGCGGCGGGTGGAAATCCATATCGGCCACCCACATCGCCAGCCCCGTCTCCGGCGAGACGCCATAGTTCGGGGCCATCATGTCCCATTTGCTGCAATGCGTGCCGCGACGGTCGATGATCTGGTCGAAATTCATGTTCTGCCTCCGTTTCGGAGCAGTCTCGGCCTCTGGCGCGCAAGGGTCAAGCGCGAAACGGGCGCGCTGAGGGCAGCGCACGCTCTGCCAAGAACGTGGTTACCGATCTCCGGTATCGTCTGGCTTCGATAGCTCACGCATTCGCGAAATTTGCGCAACAAGGAGACGCAACATGTTCGATCCCCTCGCCAACCGATCGCCCTCCCCCGCTGGTCCGGCCACCGACATCGTGCCGGTCACGCCCAGCAATGCGACCGACCTGCCCGTGGTCGCCATGTCGCTCTTTATCGAGACTGGCGGCGCATTGAGCATCATCACGCGCACAGGTGAGACACGCGTTGTGCAGGTCGAGGATCAGACGCTCCTGCCGGTCATCGTGCGCCGCGTCATGGCAACCGGAACCACGGCGTCGGGGATCCATGCACTGGTGGTGATCTGATGCCAAGTGGCCCTTTTTCATTTCGTGTGATCGCCCAACGCAAACGGAAGCGAGGGGCCGAATTCGCCACCGGCGGGACGATCACGACCGTCGCGCAGAATGGCATCCTTTATCGGGTGCATAGCTTCACATCATCGGGACTGCTTGAGGTCAGTTCAGCCATGGCGGTTGAATATCTGATCGTTGGTGGCGGTGGCGGCGGTGGGGGACGCGGCGCCGGTGGTGGTGGCGCGGGAGAGGTCTACAAGTTTGTCGCGGGCGAAGCGCACAACACGGCGGCGAGCGCGCTCACACTCACCAATGGCAGCTACAATATCGTTGTCGGGCAGGGTGGCGCGGGCGGGGCCAATACGACCTCATCCTCTGCGAACGGGGCAAACGGAACCAACAGCACGGCATTTGGTTTTGCAGCCTTGGGGGGCGGCGGTGGTATGCAGAACCTCTCCGCTGGATTGGATGGCGGATCGGGGGGCGGATCGGGGTCGTCATCAGCGTTGGGCGGGGCGGCAACAGGTTCGGGACTGGGAAGCAATGGCGGCAACAGCGCGGGACCCGGCGGCACGTTCCGACGCGGTGGCGGCGGCGGCGGCGCATTGACTGCTGGCGGAGATGCCGCAGAAAGTGACCAGATACCCGGCGCGGGCGGCGCGGGTGTCGAGTGCCTTATTTCTGGCGTGTCACAATTCTATGCCGGAGGTGGCGCCGGGTCGCATTTCTCCGACGCAGAGCCTACGCCGGCTGGTGGAATTGGCGGCGGCGGAAGCTCGAAAAACAATGGTCAAGACGGCCAAGGTGGCGGCGGTGGCGCGGGGACATCGGCGGCAAACAACGCCGGACGTGGCGGCTCGGGCATCGT
>PXDM01000465.1 GCA_003565055.1 Paracoccaceae bacterium | reverse complement strand
CCTCGCAGGCTGGCGATCAGGCTGACCAAGAGACCCAGCACCAGCCAAGTCTCAAGCTGTAGCGCAATGCCCAGAAGCTTCGACAGCAGGAAGAAGCCGGTTTCCATCAGATATCACGCGCTCTGCCACGGCTTGGCGCGGCTGAAGAATTGCCCGAGCTTTGACGTGTTTTTGAGGACCAGCGTGCCGAGGCCGCCGACATTATTGCGCCGGATCGCACACAGATCTTCCCGCATTTTCTGGCGAATCTTGACAAGGTTGCGGTTGCTCACCCCGCCAAGGCGCATCTTGTAGAGCACTTCGGGGATGTAAACGGCTTCGGCGTCAATCTGCGCAAAATAGCGCAGGATGAAATCATAATCGGCAGCAATGCCAAAGCTGGTGTCATAGCCGCCAAGGCGCTCATAGACGCTGCGGCGCAGATACAGCGTCGGATGCGCGGGCATCCAGCCATATTTCAAGCGCTTGGGGTGAAACGGCCCTGTAGACCAGTGGCGGATCACGCGGGACGTGTCGGCCTGCGCCACATAATCGAGATCGCTGAACACGGCTTCCACAGCAGGATCCTCAAAAGCGCTGGCGATGCGTGACAGCGCACCTGAATGGGCGAAGAAATCATCACTGTGAATGAAGCCCACCACATCACCCGTGGCTGCCCTGATGCCCTTGTTCAGCGCATCGTAAATCCCGTGATCCCGCTCGCTGATCACGCGCATCCGATCATGTGCCGCCCGCTCGATGGCAGCGAGCGAGCCGTCCGGCGACTTGCCCTCCACAATCACATGCTCAAGATCGGCATGGGTCTGCGCCGCGACACTGGCGATCGCCTCGCCCACGGTCGCCTCGGATTTGTAAACAGCTGTGATGACAGAGACTTTCAAAGGCGGGCCCCATAAGCGAGATCGATGTCCTTGCACTACAGCAAACCAAGGTCCTGAAAAACCTGAAAACGTTGGTGTTGCTCATGGTAACATGACCTTCAGATGACAGACGCGCACGGCGGCACGTGTAGATCAGCTGCGTACATGTCGCGCAGCACGGTGGACTGGTCTGACACCGAGCGCACCAGACAAGCGCGTCCATGTGCTGATGGAGCTGATGGGGGCCAAAACGCGCGTGGCGGTGAGCGCGGAGCATCTGCAGGCGATGTAACACTTGGGCCGGCAGAGACAGCTATGGCGGTACTCGTATTTGGGGATAGTCACCGTTTTGATCATGGTCTTAATTGTCGGAAACAGTAGAACCTGGTGTTCAGGTCCGCGCTTTGGCTTGCCCAACCGCGCGCGCTCTACGACCGCGGCGCGGTTCATCTGTTTCGCCAAGACTGTCGAGTGCTACTGGTTTTTTACCGGGAAATTCGACCATCAGCTTCAAGCTGCCCCCCATCGCTTGCACATAGCTAGAAAGGGTTGAGAGCAGTAGATCGCTCTGACGCTCGTACTTTGCAACAGTCGCCTGCTGGATGCCGAGGGTTTGAGCCAGCTGAACCTGGGTAAAATCCTTGGCCTTCCGAAGCTCTTTGAGTGTCAGATATTCGGTGTGAAGCCGGTCGGCCTCTGCCTCAACGCCCGCGCGGCGTGCAGGGTCGAGCGCAGCCAGCTTATCTTTTAGTGTGCGTGCCATAGTACTTATCCTTTCCGTTTCGCTAGATGACGTTCAAACCGCTCATCGGCTCTTGCAATCAACTGCTTGTAGAAGCGCTTCTCGCTGCCACCTGACTTATCCCCGGCCACGAGCAAGATTGCCTGCCGGCCGGGGTCGAATGCAAAAGCGATGCGCCAGACCCCATCAGCGGCATTGCAGCGCAGCTCCTTCATGTTCGCATATCTGGAACCGGTGAGGGTGTCGGCATGCGGTCGACCGAGCGATGGTCCTTCAAGTTCCAGCAGAATAGCTCGGGCAAGTATTGCGTCCTGCACCTCCGGCCGGAGTTCATCGAACTCATTCTCGAACTCTTCAGAAAGCGAAACCGTCCACTGCATTTGATCCCCATATCTTTGAGGCTATATAGCCTCGAAGCACTATTTCTGCAATAGGTACGCTGTAACGTGAGTACGTGCCAAACAGTCTGAAAGGATTTTTGCCGGACCCGTTCGAACCAAATGCCTTGCAAACTCAGTTCAACACTAATGATTACAATAGCTTAAGGTGTAGAGAGGGTTGGATGCCAGACCCATCCCATCCGCCATCCATCACTGAATTTATTGGATAAAATAAGGGTAGCGAGCAACTCCCCACATAAGGCTCAACTCCTCCAAAACGCTTGGCTGAATACGCTGCCGGTGAAGCGAGATAGCATCCAAAGCGTTCAGCGACCTTCTGACAGCGGGGTTTCGATCAATGACCAGTTATCTCGGAAGTTATCCAATTGGCGATTGAAACAGCGGTATGAGTCGACTGTGGGTTCCTTGGTCGATTCCCGCCATGCGTGGCCAACCATGCTGCATGGTTGGACTGGACGAGGCTTCTGGGGTTGGTTCGGGGTTATTACTGCGCTTGTGCTGGTCGTCTGGGGGCTGTGAGCCCTTCCAAGTTGAAGGCTTGCAACCAACCCTATGTAATTTAAATAATTTCTGAATCCCCATATTCGGTGGACCCGCGCCCCGCCAGTCTCAATAGACCCTGCCCCAGTGAGACGTCGAACGGATAGCGCGTGGCGCGTCTTGGCTCGCTGGAATCATCATCTGTCCCGAAGATCCGCGTTGTTTGAGACATGCGCGAAAACCTCAAGACCAACCGCAACAGTCGCAAAAGCGCCGACCAGCCCCCACAGATGCCAGAGGCGATGCGAAATTTCGGGTAAGGTCGCGCCCATCTGGCTGACACGCACAAACCCATCTATCGCTGCCGTCGACGGGATGATCTGCGCGACCCAGTTCAGATGCGCTGGAATAGCCTCGACCGGCCAGGCAAAGCCCGAGAGGAAGAAAAACGGCAGCCCCACGG
>PXDM01000378.1 GCA_003565055.1 Paracoccaceae bacterium | reverse complement strand
CCGCCCAGCAGATAGCCGATCCCCATGAACAGCGCCGTCATTGCGGCCATCAGAATGGCAGTCTTGGTATATCCCATGCGCACCCGCTCCTCAGATCTCTCGCGCAGATATGGGGGCCATCTCAGCGCCGTGCAAGAGACAGGACCCGGCGCGCATCAGTTGCCGAAATTCTCCAGCCCGCGCAGGTCCATGGCCTCTATGAAGGGGATCATCTCCTCGGCGGGCATGCCCTCGGCCTGCACCAGCACGCGGTTGCCGATGATCGCTTTCAGGCTCTCCTCCTCGCGCAGAAACCGGGCGCGGTTGATACGCTCGATCTCGCCGCCCATCTGCGAGATCATCGCTGCATTGCCGAGCATCATGCCCAGTTGCGCGACCATCGGATTGTCGGCCATCAGCGAGATCTCGAAACGCGCACCGTTGCGCGTGTACTCCGCTTTCGCCATGGTGCCGCCGCCCATGAAGCCCAGGAATTGCGCGGCCTCGCTGTCGATCTCGCGCGTCCAGCCTTCGGGCGCTTCAGGCAGGAATGACGCAAGACCGTCGGCCTTCATCTCGGCCAGCAGGCGCTGTGCGCGGGCCAGTTCATCCTCGGCATATTGGAAATCGCCGTCCTCATAGGCCTCGATCGCGGTTTCGAGCGCGGTGACAAAAGGATCAGCGCCCGCAGGCAAAGCGAACAGGACGGCAATGGGCAGGGACAGTAAGGCGTTTTTCATGGCAAACTCCGGGGATCAATCTGCCCATGACTGTGCCGCAGGCCCGCGCGCAGAGCAAGGCGAGATGTCAGTTCAGCCCTGCGGCCCGGAACATGGCTTGCAAATCGGATTTGGGCCGCGCGCCGATATGGCCGATCACCTCGCCCGCCGCGATCACGCCCATCCGGCCTGCGGTCGCCATGTCGCGCCCTGTCGCCAGCCCGTAGAGGAAGCCCGCCGCGAATTGATCGCCCGCGCCGGTCGCATCGACCGGGACTGTGGCCGCGACCGGGATTTCGACGCGCGTGCCCTTGTCGATGATCCAGACCGGATCGCCCGAGCGCGTGCAGACCACCAGATCGCAGTCACGCGCAGCCTGGGCCAGCGCGTCGTCGAGGTCATTGGCCTGATAGAGCGAAACCCATTCCTGCTCGTTGCCGATGACGTAATCCATTTCCTGCGCGACGAGTTGGCGGAAATCGGCGCGGTGGCGGTCCACGCAGAAGGGATCCGACAGCGCGATGCCCGCGCGCCCACCAGCCCCGCGACAGGCTTGCGCGGCTTTCAGAAACGCCTGCTTGCCCTTGTCCTTGTCGAAGAGATAGCCCTCCAGAAAGACCAGCTCGGAAGCCGCCATGACCTCTTCTGACACATCTTCGGGGCTGAGTTCGGCGGAGATGCCGAGATAGGTGTTCATCGACCGCTCCCCATCCGGGGTGACAAAGATCATCGAGCGCGAGGTCGGGGCTTCGCCGCCCGCGATGGGGGAATTGACGAAATCCGTGCCGACACGGGCCGCGTCCTGTGCGTAGAACCGGCCCAGCGCATCGTCATTGACGCGCCCGACAAAGGCGGACTTGAGCCCCATCGCACCTGCGCCTGCGAGCGTGTTGGCGACCGCCCCGCCCGAAGCTTCGGCGCGGTCGTTCATCGCGGCATAGAGCACTTCGGCGCGGTCGCGCTCGATCAGCTGCATGATGCCCTTGCGGATGCCCATATGGTCGAGAAACAGGTCATCGACCGTGGTGATCACATCGACAATCGCATTGCCGATTCCGGCGATCTGATAGGGTTTCATAGGGTTTTTTCCTCGAATTGACAAAGGTCGCGGATCAGGCAGGTGCCGCAGGCGGGCTTGCGCGCCTTGCAGGTGTAGCGGCCATGCAGGATCAGCCAGTGATGGGCGTGTAGCTGGTAGTCTGCAGGGATATGGTCCTCGATGGCGCGCTCGACCGCGTTCACGTCACGGCCCGGACAGATGCCGGTGCGGTTGCCGACGCGGAAGATATGCGTGTCCACGGCCTGCGCGGGCATGCGCCACCACATGTTCAGCACCACATTCGCGGTCTTGCGCCCGACACCGGGCAGGGATTGCAGCGCCGCGCGCGATGAGGGCACTTCGCCGCCATATTGCTCGACCAATATGCGGCTGAGCTTGATGACATTCTTCGCCTTGTTGCGAAAGAGGCCGATGGTCTTGATGTGCTCTATGACGCCCTCTTCGCCCAGAGCCAGCATCTTCTCGGGCGTGTCGGCCACGGCAAACAGCCCGCGCGTGGCGCGGTTGACGCCGACATCCGTCGCCTGCGCGGACAGCGCCACCGCGACAACCAGCGTATAGGCGTTGACATGCTCCAGCTCGCCCTCGGGTTCAGGGTCAGCCGCGTGGAAGCGGCGGAAGATCTCGCAGAGGGTCAGGTAATCGAGTTGGCGGGCCATTGGCTGCTCTATGCCCTGTCACGCGCGGCGCGGCAAGGGCTCAGGCGCGGGCCATTGCGGCGAGATCGAGCGCGCACGCGTCGCGCATCAGCGCGCGGACGGGATCGGTGAAAAATTCGCCATCGCCGGGATGGCGGTCGCCCCGATGGATGACCAGCGGCGGCAGCAGCGCCATCGGCGCGCGCCCACCCTTGCGCGCCTGAACGATGACGCGCCGCGCCGGTCGCCCGGCCCGCGCAGCGAGCGGCAGCACGAGGCAGGAAGCGCGCGGCGCAAGCCCCGCCAGCAGGTCGGGCAGTCGCTCGGTCAGGTGGATGATGCTGACATGGCCACCATCGCGACAGCGGCGCAGGGCCACATCGAGCCATGTCGCAAGCGGCGTGGCCTCGCGCAGCGCGCGGTCGCGCCCCGCATCCTGCGCAGGCGGCGTGGTGGTCGCGTAATAGGGCGGGTTGGCGATGACATGATCGAAACTCTGCGCGCGAAGGTCTGCGGGCAGATGGGCCAGATCCGCCTCGATCACCTGCAT
>PXDM01000279.1 GCA_003565055.1 Paracoccaceae bacterium | reverse complement strand
CCATCGTGCCGACGCCGATATTGGCCGCGAGCGCCAGCATCAGCGCCATGAGCGCGAGCGACAGGCGCGGCAGATTCTGGCGGCTATCGGCCCAGAACCATTGTGCGACAGGGGCCGTGGCCTGTGACTGTGCTGCGCGCAACGCAAGCGCGAGCAGGAGCGGCACGGCCAGCGCAGCGGCCAGAAGTGCGGCCGCCAGCAGCCCGAAGCCTGTCACGAGCGAGCCGCCTGCGAGCGCGAGCACCACAGCCAGCACTGCGAGCGCGACCGCCAGTCCCGCTTGCAGCCGCATCGCGCCTGCGGAGGCATGTGCCCAGGCGCGGGGGCGCGCAGGCGCGAGGATCGGCAGGCGCGCGAGTTGCCAGAGTGCCTGCCCGCCTGCGAGCGCCGTGCCCGCAAGTGTCATGCCGAGGCCCGCAAGCGCCCAGAGCGGGTCAAATTGCAGCGCACCGGGCACCGGCGCGCCGTAGAGCCCGCGCAGGGTGAGTGCCACATCGGGCAGGAGGCTTGCCGCGAGCAGATAGCCCAGTGCGAGCCCCAGACTGCCCGCGATGAGCGCGAAGATCAGCATCTCGGCTGCCAGACATCCGATCAGGTGGCGCAGCGGCAGCCCCATGGCGCGCAGCGTGCGAAACATTGCGCGGCGCTGCTCGAAGGCGAGGCCCACGGCGGAATGCACGATGAACAGCCCGACCGCGAAGGCGAGAAGCCCGAAGGCGGTGAGGTTGAGATGGAAGCTCTGCGTGAGCCCGTCGAGCGTGGCGCCTTCACCGGGCGGGATCATGCGCAGATCGGGGGCAAGGGTTGGAAGCGGGGTCAGCCCAGCCGGTTGGTCGGGCGCAAGGGTCAGGCGCGTGATCTGCCCGTCAAGCCCGAGGCGGCGCTGGGCCTGGCCGATATCCATCAGGACGGTGCCCACCGGGACGGCCTCTGACGCGCTGAGCGGCAGGTCGGTCGCGCCGATTTCGCGCAGGGTCTGGGGATGGGCGAAGGACTGGCCTGCGAAAAACGCCGCGAGATCCGGCGCGGCGAGGGCGGGGCCCGCGCCGGGCGGCGCGGTCAGCGGCTCGATGCCCAGAAGCGTGACGCGCGCCGCGCCAAGCGTGGCGCGGCCCTCGATGACGGGCGAGACCAGCCAGCCCGCCGCGCGCAGATCAGCGAAACGCGTCTCGGACATCTGGCCTGCGGGATGCTCCAGCGTGGCGGTGCCGCCCTCGGACAAGAGCCCTTCGGCGGTGGCATAGGCGGCGCGGGCCTCGGCGTTGAGCGCCTGCACGCCGGACCAGAGCGCGGTGGCGAGCGCGAGCCCCGCAAGCAGCATCGCAAGCTGCCACGGGTTGCGTGTCCAATGCGACAGGAGCGCGCTGAGGGCCGTGCGGGTCATGGCGCGGTCGCGATCTGGCCTGCGCGCAGATGCACCCGCGCGTCGCAGAGCGCCGCGAGGCGCGGCGAATGCGTCACCAGCAGGAGCGCGGCCCCGGCGAGCGCGGTCAGCTCCAGCATCAGTTCGAGCACCGCGTCGCCCGTGGCCTCGTCGAGATTGCCGGTCGGCTCATCGGCGAGCACAAGCGCGGGGCGCGCGGCGAGGCAGCGCCCGATGGCCACGCGCTGCTGCTGGCCGCCCGAGAGCTGTTCGGGGTAGCGGCGCATGAGCCCGTCCAGCCCGAGGCGCTGCGCGAGGGTCTCGGTGAAATCCGGGTCATGGTGGTCTGCGAGCCGGGCCTGAAAGGAGAGATTGGCCGCGACATTGAGCGAGGGGATCAGGTTGAATTGCTGGAAGATCAGCCCGACCTGCCCGCGCCGCAGCGCAGCCGCCTGCGCGTCGCCAAATGCGGTGACATCCTGCCCCGCGACCAGCACATGGCCCGCATCGGCGCGCTCAAGCCCGGCGGCGATGTGCAGAAGGGTCGATTTGCCGCTCCCCGACTCGCCTGTGAGCGCGAGAGATTGCCCCAACGGCAGGGTGAGGGTGACATCGCGCAGCACCTCGACCCGGCCTTCGGCGCTGGCAAAGCCCTTGCGCAGCGCGCGCAGTTCAAGCGCGTGCGGCATGGTGGCTGTGCGCTCCGGCACAGGGGCTGTGGGGAAGGGGCGACTGTCTGCGGGGCATTTGCGCTCTATCTTTTGCGTTAACTCAAGCTCGATGGGAGGCTAGTATGACCGAGGCAGTTCTCAAGACCCCGATCGCGGGTCTGCACCATGTCACTGCGATTTCAGGACCAGCGCAAGAGAATTTGGACTTTTACACGGAGGCGCTGAAAACCCGGCTGATAAAGCAGACGGTGAATTTCGACGCGCCTGAGATGTATCACCTCTATTACGGGGCAGCGGATGCCCGGCCCGGCTCGGTGATGACATTTTTCAACCGCGAAGAAGGTGCACCGGGGCAGGCCGGGGAAGGCGCGGCGCTGGCCTTTGCCTATGCCGCACCGCCCGAGACGCTTGCCGCGTGGCAGGCGGCACTCGGCGGGACGCTCTCGACGCGCTTCGGCGCGCAGGTCCTGTCGCTGCGCGATCCGCATGGGCAGGCCTTTGAGATTGTGGCGGATACCTCCGAGGGGGCTTGGGGGGAGTTCCATTCGGTCACGCTCTGGCTTGCCGATCCCGGCCCGACTGCGGCGATCCTGACGGAAGTGTTCGGCTACAGCTATCACGGCGAAGAGCGCGTGGCGGACGGGCTGCGCCAGCGCTATGTGCTGCCCGGCGACGCACCGGGGCGCGTGGTCGATCTGTGGCGCTCGGACAAGTCGGTCAAGGCGCGGGCCGGGGCGGGCACGATCCATCACATCGCTTTTCGCGCCCGCGACGAGGCGCATCAGGCAGCGCTGCGCGAGGTGCTGATCGCGCGCGGGCAGAAGGTGACGGAGGTCAAGGACCGTCAGTATTTCAAGGCGATCTATTTCCGCGAGCCCGGCGGGGGGCTGTTTGAGATTGCGACCGACGGGCCGGGTT
>PXDM01000324.1 GCA_003565055.1 Paracoccaceae bacterium | reverse complement strand
GTATGCCGTCGACTCCTTCGCTCAGCCCTGCAAATGGACGACGATCCTGGATTTCATTTGCGCCGTGCGGACCGGGGTGCTCTGTCCGAGCGACTATGATCACGTCATCCTCTGGACGGGCTTCGTCGATTTCTCGCCGCGCCCGGCGACTTCCTGCATCGAGGAGCTTCTGGGCGGCAAGCGCGTCAACCAGGTCACGGTCAATGCGAACCGGACCCGGTACTACAAGTACAACCGGCGGGTCAATGCCAAGGCGGCAACGATCGAACAGTTGCTGACCAACCGGTTCCTGGACGGGCCCGATGCCCGGGTCGATATCAGTGACCTGGCTCCGGCCCGCCATGACGTGGCCTATGCAGGAGAGATGACCGCCAGCCTCTACAGCCCCGACTTTCTGGACCGGATCGCGGCCGAACTGAATGCCATCCCGAACCTGATCTTCATCGATACCTGCGACATCCATCCGGATTGGGACGGCAATTTTCTGAAAGGCCGGCCGCGCAACATTTCCGTCGTCTCGGATTACAACCGGCGACTGACCGGGCAACTGAGCTGCCCCGTCATCCGGATCAGCGACTGGTCCGGTGACGACCTGCGCCGTTTCACAGTCGACTCGATCCATGTAACGCAGGCCGGAAGCGACTGGATCGAAGCGCGTCTGCGCACCGAACTTGACCGGATCCGCAGCGGGCCGGTTCTGTCCGGCGGAAATTTCATTCTGACTGCCACGGATGCGAATTTCTTCCCGTCCACGCTGATGCTGCTGGAATCAATCCGCGAGACCTCATCAGGGTCGGTCGATGGTTTCTGCATCCTCGATATCGGAATGGAGGCGCCGCAGCGCCAGCTTCTGGAACGCCAGCGCGATGTGCATGTCGTCGATTACCTGCCCGAGGACATGGACCAGCTCAAGGCGCTGCCCTTCGATTTCTTCAACCCGCAGACCTACGGGTTCAAGGCCTATCTGACCGTCAAGGCCCCGAAACTGATCACGCGCGCCACTGGTTTGCAGGGGCCGTTCAACCTGATGTATATTGATGGCGGCATTTTCCTGAACCGCAGCATCGCCCCGATCTTCGAGGCCCTGGACCAGGACGGGATATTCTGCGTCGACCATGATGATTGCCACGATCTTTATGGTGACAATCCCCACTTCGTGCTGAACATCCTTGCCCCGCGCCTCTTCGATGAAGGGTTCGAGCAGCTTTCCCACGAAAAGCTGTGCAAGCCCTATATCAAGGCCGGCTTCTTCGGCTATCGTGCCGCTGGCCCGTGGCAGGGCCTGATCGACGAATACTGGCAGCTCTGCCTGACCAGCTCTGTCCTGGCACTGCCCAAGCCGGTCACCGACTCGACCGAGCGCATGTGGTACCGCAACAACACCTCGATTGCCCGTTTCGCGACCGAAGAACTGAGGCCGGACATTCCGGCACATTGTTTCGACTACAGATTTGGCCGTCAGGACCAGACCGCGCTGAGTTATCTGGTCGCCAAGCACGATGCGCCCATCTCGAATTCGCGTGACTTCAATTTCACGGTCTCGACAAATGTGACGCAAGCAGCCACCATCCGGATCTGCGAGCGGCTGGCTCAGAAATATCCGGAAACACGGGTTGACCCCGACACGTTCTGGCAAGCCCATAACGAGGCTCCGAACCGCCTGACCCCGGCCAATCTGCTGCCGGTCCCGCATGTCGCGCGGCAGTCGCTAAGCACCTTGCACCGTGGCGCGCTGGCTCGGAAGGACCAGGTGAAATTTGCCGGGCGCCTGCTGAACAATGCGCGCAACATCCGCAACGATACCTTCATCCTGCTGGGCAATGGCCCGTCATTGGCCGATGTCGATCTGCATTCGCTGCGCCCTTATCATACCATGGGGTTGAATGCCGCCTACCGGGCCTATGAGCGTCTGGGCTTCTGGCCGAAATATTTCGGCTGTTTCGACGCGCTGGTCTGCGGGTACCATTCCGCCCGCTTCAAGGAACTGATCCGGGACTCGCAGATCGAGAAATTCTTCTTCATCAACTACAACGAACAGAAGAAGCCGATCTTCCCCGAACCCGAGATCCAGTCCTCCCCGCGCTTCCAGCCAATCAATTTCGTCGAACGCACCGTGCCGGAAAAGGAACGTGACGATATCCTCAGCGTCTCGTTCAACCCATTCATCGACATGTTGACTTCGGGATCAAACTCGATTCAGACCGCTTTGTTGATGGGCTATCGCAAGATCATCCTGCTGGGGTGCGACGCAAACTACACCGAAGTCGTCGATGGCGCGAAGCAGGAAACGAGCAACAAGAACCGCATCGTGATGGAGCGCACGCCCGAGCAGAACGTCAATTACTGGTTTGACGATTATCAGCAGGAAGGCGACAGGTTCAATCTGCCGAATACCGCAGGCTGCCAGTTGCCGGCCTGGGGCCGGCTGGCGCGATCAATCCAGTTGCTCAACATCAATGCGGAAATCATCAACTGCTCGCCGATCTCGCGGATCGAGGATTTCAGGAAGATGCCGCTAGCCGATGCCCTGGATTACTTTGACGCCGTCGATGTCTCGAGGATCGGCGAGCCGACTGTTCGGACCCGCCGGCGCCATGCCACTACCGATATGCCGAGCAGGGTGCCGACCCCGGCCCCGAAGACCGGATCGACAGTCGTTCCGCTTCAGGCAAGCGCAAAGACAGACGCATCCATCCCTCCCGATCTCTCCGCCCGGCTTCTGCTCGACCCCGCCACTATCCTGCCCCAGCTTGAACCCGGCGGGGCGCTCCATGCCGCCGCCGAGGCGCTCATGGCGCGGGGCGGCCCCGAGGCCGAGCATTTCGAGCGCATCCGCAACTGGGCGCGGCGCCGCGCCGCATGATGGCAGCGACACCCGGGATCGGCAATGACGCGTTGCGGCACTGCGTGCCAGGATTGGAGAACCGGCCATCAGCTTGCCGGACAGAAGGTTCTAGC
>PXDM01000413.1 GCA_003565055.1 Paracoccaceae bacterium | reverse complement strand
GCGCAGTGTGCCCTGGCTGTCGGAACTCCCGATCCTCGGCGCTTTGTTCCGCAGTGCAGATTACCAGCGCGAACAGACCGAACTGGTGATCATCATTACCGCCCATCTGGTCACCCCGACTCGCGGCGAAGCGCTGATCCTTCCGACCGACCGCGTCCGCCCCCCGAGCGAGCGTGATCTGTTCCTGAGCGGGCGCCTTACGGCACCGGGCTCTGGTGCCCTTGGCGAAGTGGCGCGGCAGGAGTTTGGCGGAAGCTTCGGCTATGTCATGGACTGATCGCCCCCATTCCGGGCCTATTTCAAAGGAGCCTGTCATGGCTATCAACAGACGTTTCTTTCTGCTGGGCGCGGCCGGTTTTGGTCTGACCGCCTGTAGCGATGTAAATTCCAGCTTCAACCGCGAGGCCGGGAGCCAGCTTGACGAAGGATTTTTCGGCAACCCGACCATGCACAACACCATGCTTCAGAGCGGGCAGATCAGCCTTGCCGAGATCATGACCAAGCGCTTCCATGCTGAAGTCCCGTCCATGGTGAATTTCGCCTTCGACAGCTCAGTTCTGGATGAAACGGCACGCGCAAAGCTGGCCATTCAGGCGCGCTGGATGAAGCAATTCCCCGAATTGCGCTACAAAATCTACGGCCATACAGATGCCGTGGGCACGCATGCCTACAACATGGGTCTGGGTCAACGTCGCGCGAATGCAGTCAAGCAACATCTGATCTCGCTCGGCGTTCCCACGGCCAGCATTCTGGCCGTCGTGTCGCGCGGCAAGACCCAGCCTCTGATCGTGTCGCAGGGCTATGAGCCTGCCAACCGGCGCACCGTCACCGAAATTTCCGGCGTGATGGGGCGGAAGCCGACTGTAATGGACGGGCGCTATGCGCGGATCATCGACCGTCAATATGTCGCGAGCGCGCAGGAGGCGCATGTAAGCGAGTGACCATCTGACACGCGACGGAGGCGGATCGTGATCTGCTTCGCCTCCGTCCCGCAGCCTTTTTTACTGATTTTCTTGTATGATTTTAATGGGTTGAAACAAAGGGCTGCCAGGTCCGAAGGCTTTGGAAAAATTGTCCCGCTTTGTGAAACAGATCGAACAAATACAACAGTTTGGTCTAATTCTTGCCAGATTTAAGGACAATCATTTCTCAATAAAACATCGGTAGGATCCTGATCTGGTGATTTCTGTCGGTCGCGAAACAAAAAACCGAATCGAATTTGAGGAAGCCAAGATGGCGAGCACTGTAGACGACATCCCCCAGAAGATCCGTGCCTGCACGGTGTCTCGTGATGTGCAGAATTTCGACCTCCTGATCGAAGATATGGAAGCGGTTTTTCAAGAAGACTGGGGTGATCTCAGCTTTACGGAAGCGACTGCCTTTCTGCGCGACGACAGCTCGTCGGATCTGGAAATGCTGGCCATCGCGCTTGATGACGAAGATGAGGGCAGCATGCCTGTCATCCGCGGGATCATCGAGAAAGCCGCAGAGCGGAGCATCCATGTTCTGCTGATCGCCGAAGCCCTCTCGCCGATCGTGCTGCACCAGCTCCTGCGGGCGGGCGCGGATGATTTCGTCCCCTACCCGCTGCCGGAAAAAGCGCTCGAAGACGCGATCAACCGACTGTCGCAAGCTGAGGGAGCGACAGGCATGATCCAGAAGGGTGTGACAGCGCCCAGCGGGAAGAATGGCTCGGTCTTTGCAGTGCATTCTCTCGCCGGCGGTGCTGGCGGCACGAATTTCGCCGTCAATCTCGCCTGGGAGCTTAGCGGTCTCGGGGCGGAACACGGCCATACAGTCTGCATTCTGGATTTCGATTTTCAGTCCGGTTCAGTCTCGACCTATCTGGATATTGCGCGCACCGAGAAAGTCTACGAGTTGCTCTCGCAAACCAGCACAATGGACAGTGACGCCTTTTTCGCAGCCACTCAGAAGTTTCAGGACCGGCTTCAGGTCCTGACAGCGCCGTTCGATATGCTGCCGCTCGATCTTCTGTCGCCCGACGAGATCGAGCGTGTCATCTCCATGGCGCGCGACCAGTTTGACTTCGTGATCATCGACATGCCGCGCACCATCGTCCACTGGACCGAAACAGCGTTGGAGATGTCGGATCTCTATTTCGCCATGCTGGAGCTCGATCTGCGCTCGGCGCAGAATACGCTGCGCATGATTCGGGCGCTCAAGGCCGACAATATCGGGATGGAGAAGCACCGTTTCGTGCTCAACCGCGCGCCCCGTTTCACCGATCTCGGCGGCAAGGCCCGCGCCAAGCGGATGGCGGAAAGCCTCGGCATCAGCATTGCCTTGCAAATCCCTGATGGCGGAAGCCAGGTGCGCGATTCCAATGACCACGGACTGCCATTGGCGGAATACGCGCCCAAGAACCCCGTGACCAAGGAAATGCATAAATTTGCAGCGGCACTTTATGAGACATCACAGGCCTCGCGGATCGCGGCTGAGTAATAGCAAAGGTTAGGTTCATGTTTGCACGATATCGCAAGACATCCGGCGCGCAGCCCGTCAAGCCCGTCGATCCGGTGCCACAGCGCCCTGCGCCCAAGGCTCCCGAGCAGGAACGCGCAGCCACCAAAAGGCCTAAACCTACCGCGCCTCTGCCAGCCAAAGCAGCGGCCCCTGATCGCAACGAACAGCGCAAACAGCGGATGAATTCCATCAAGGCGGAGTTGCACAAGCGTCTGCTGGAAAACCTGAACCTTTCGGCGCTTGAGCGCGCCAGCGAAGCCGAATTGCGCTCGGAGATCACCACGATCGCCGCCGAGGCTCTGGCGGAAATGGATGTGGTGCTCAACAGTGAAGAGCGTACGATTCTCAACAAGGAATTGTATTTCGAGGTGATGGGTCTCGGCCCGCTCGAGCCGCTCCTGCAAGATGACAGTGTCAACGACATTCTGGTGAATGGCCCGAAACAGGTGTTCGTGGAGCGCGACGGCAAGCTGGAGATGACTGATGTCACCTTTCGCGACGAACGCCACCTGTTGCGGATCATCGACAAGATCGTCTCGGCCGTTGGGCGCCGGGTCGATGAATCCAACCCCTATGTGGACGCGCGTCTTGCAGACGGCTCACGCTTCAACGCAATGGTGCCCCCGGTCGCGGTCGATGGGTCTCTTGTCTCGATCCGGAAGTTCAAAAAAGACAAGCTGAGCATTCCGGAACTGGTGAATTTCGGGGCATTTTCGGAAGAAATGGCTCTCTACCTAGAAGCAGCGGTGTCAACGCGGCTGAATATCATCGTGTCTGGGGGGACCGGCTCGGGGAAAACCACCACGCTGAACGCGCTGTCGAGCTTCATCGGGAATGAAGAACGGGTCCTGACCATCGAAGATACGGCGGAACTTCAATTGCAGCAGGTCCATGTCGGTCGCATGGAAAGCCGACCGGCCAATATGGAAGGCAAGGGCGCCGTGACCCAGCGCGATTGTCTGCGCAACGCGCTGCGGATGCGCCCGGACCGGATCATCGTCGGCGAGACGCGCGGCGAGGAAGTCATCGACATGTTGCAGGCCATGAATACGGGCCATGACGGCTCCATGACCACGATCCACGCCAATTCGGCGCGCGACGGGATCAGCCGTCTCGAAAACATGGTCGCGATGGCGGGCATTGAAATGCCCCTGCGCGCGGTACGCAGTCAGATCGGCTCTGCGGTCAATCTGATCGTGCAAGTCTCGCGGCTACAGGACGGCTCGCGCCGAATGATGTCGGTCACCGAAATCACCGGCATGGAAGGCGACATCATCACCATGCAGGAGATCTTTCGCTTCGAGCGCACCGGGCTTGAGCCGGATGGGACGATCCTGGGACATTTCACTGGCACGGGACTGCGCTCGGCTTTCTCGGATCGCTTCAAGCGCTGGGGCTATGAACTGCCCGCAAGCATTTACGACGAAGTTTCTGCGCGGAGATAACGATGGAACTGTCCCTCAGCCCTCTGATCTATCTCGCTATCTTCGGCTCCGTGCTGTTGCTTATCAATGGTATCTATTTGCTGGCCTTTGGCCGCAGCATCGAACACGATTCGAAGCTCAATCGCCGTCTGGAACTGCTGGAAAAAGGCAGGGCGAAAAAAGATGTCATGGAGCAGCTTCGCAAGGAGCGGTCGATCCATCGCAGCGGCTTGTCGATCCCCATCTACGGTTTGCTCGAAGATCGCGCACGCAAAGGCAATATTGCGTTTTCTGCGCGCAGCTTGTTGCTCCTGATGGTCGCCCTGAGCGTCTTCAGTTTCGTGATGCTGAGCTTCGCGACCAGCACCGAAGTTACGATGCGCGCGGGGATTGGCGTCCTCTTCGGCTTCGGCGGGGTGTTTTTCTGGGTGTCGCGAAAGGCCAAGAAACGCGTCGCCGCCATCGAGGAACAACTGCCCGAAGCCATTGATCTGATGGTGCGCTCGCTGCGCGTCGGGCATCCGTTCGGTGCCGCTCTGAGCATTGCCGCCGATGAAGTATCCGATCCGCTTGGCACCGAGCTTGGGCTGATCGGCGATGAACTGTCCTATGGACGTGACGCTGGCGAGGCGATTTCCGAATTCGCAGACCGGGTCGACCTGCAGGATCTGCGATTCTTGGCGGTTGCTGTCTCGATCCAGCAGAGGTCGGGCGGCAATCTGGCTGAAATCCTCGACGGATTGTCGAAGGTGGTGCGCTCTCGCTTCAAGCTGTTCCGCCGCGTCAGGGCCATCACGGCGGAAGCCAGATGGTCAGGGCTGTTCCTGTCGGTCTTCCCGCTCGCCGCGCTCGTCATGATCCAGGCGATCAAGCCCGATTACTACGACAATGTGAAAGAAACCCCCCTCTATCTGCCGCTGGCAATCGTCGTTGTGCTCTTTTTGATCATCAACGTGCTCTACATGCGCAAGATGACCGACATCAAGGTCTGAGACACAATCGATCTCACGAGATTTTCCACGAAAGGCGCCTTTTCATGTTCGAGATCTTCACCAGCCCCACAGGGATGATCGCCATCGCCGCGATTGGCGCGGTGCTTCTGCTCGGCGTTGCCCTCGCAGCCTTGATGAGTGGCGAGCGGCCAGATCCAATGGCCAAATTCTCGCAGGAAGCCAAGGCGAAGCGGAGTTCGAGCACCGATCCGAGCAAGGCTCTGCGGCGCGGCGGTGGTCGTGAGATCAAGGCGCTCGATCACTTCGGTCGGTTTCTTGAACCTGAGAACGAAAAAGACCTCTCCGCCGCGCGCCAACGGATGATCCAGGCAGGGTACCATGGCAAACACGCCGTGCGGGATTTTGCCGCTCTGCAGTTCATTCTGGCAGTATCGGCACTGATCGTTTCTCTGCTTGTCGTTTTTGTGATCATGCCCGATCAGTTCACTGACCCGGTTCTGATGGGCGCTGTGCTCGTCCTGCCCATGCTGATCGGATATTTCGCCCCCCGGCGCTGGATCGAAAACCGTGTCGAGGCGCGGAAGGAAGAGATCCTGTCTGGCTTTCCCGACTCGCTCGACATGATGCTGATTTGCGTTGAGGCTGGCCAGTCACTCGACCAGTCGGTCCAGCGTGTCGCACGCGAGATTGCCCCCGCCTACCCAGCGCTGAGCGAGGAATTCACAGCAGTTGGCGAACAGGTCAAGGCAGGTCGCGAGCGCGGTGAAGTCCTCAAGGATATGGCCAAGCGCTGCGACATTCCGGATATCACGTCTTTTGTCACCGTGATGGTGCAAGCTTCGACTTATGGGACGTCAATCACCGATGCGCTGCGCGTCTTCGCCTCGGAAATGCGGGACAAGCGGATCATGCGGGCGGAGGAAAAAGCCAATATTCTGCCAACCAAGATGACGTTGGGGACGATGATGTTCACGGTTCCACCACTGCTGATCATCCTGATTGCCCCCTCCGTCGTCGGCATTATGAATGATCTGAATGGCGGAATTATCGGCAGGATGTAGATTTGCGTGTGTTTGCTGCGATATTCTTGGCTCTTGGGCTTTCAGGCTGCGCGGCGACGCAGCCTTCGCCAATTGAAGCCATGAAAAACAGCGCCGGTCCCGACCAGTTGGGTCCGGGCACAACAGTCGTGGACGTGCCCGATGCAGTCGACGGGCTGATTGTGGGCCATAGGTTGATGGCCGCAGGGGAATTCGAGCTTGCGCTGCGCGAATATCATCGCGCCGCAATATCCCACGGGCCGAGCGTCGACGTGCTCTCCGCCATAGGATCGGCCAATCTACGCCTTGGCCGTGTACAGCAGGCCGAACAGGACCTGAAACGCGCGCTGGAAAAAGACAGCCTCTTCGTGCCGGCTCATAATAACCTTGGGGCGGCGCTGGCCGAACAGGGAAAATGGGGTGAAGCGCAACTGCATTTTCGCAACGCTTTCGTCTTTGATCAGGGGCGATCCTCTGAAATCCGCGAAAATCTGCGTTTAGCCATCGAAATGACCGAGAAAACACGTTATGATGGAATTGAGGATCATCAGCTTCAGCTGATGCGGCGCGGCACCGGCAGGTTCCTGCTTTTGTCAGCGCCACTATAAAGAGCAGTAAAGGACGCGAAAATGCGCCACACTATTCTGATCGCGCTGCTTTCGAGCAGTGTAATGCTGGCTGGATGTGAAGACAGCAGCAAAGCAAGCGTCACCCGGGCGATTGACAGCGTGACGGCGGTGGATCAGCAAAACATGGCTGAACTGATGCTGGCGGCAGGCGATCCGGCGGAGGCGGTGAATTTCTTTGCCCTGCAGCTTGAAGATGACCCCGACAATCTGACCTCATTACGTGGCTTGGCCCGTTCTCTCGTCCGCGCCGGGCGCGTTTCCGAAGCCCTTCCGGTCTGGCGCAAAGTCGTCGCCCATCCCGATGCCGAGAATGACGACCGCGTGATGCTTGCGGATGCCTATATCCGCGCGAATAACTGGGACGAGGCCGAAGCGACGCTGAACGCCATCCCACCGACGCATGAGAGCTTCGACCGCTATCGGCTGGAAGCGATGATGGCCGATAGCAAGGAACAATGGTCGCGCGCCGATCATTTCTACGAGACGGCGGCAGGCCTGACCACGCGCCCGGCCAACGTGCTCAACAACTGGGGATTTTCCAAGCTGACGCGTGGCAACCCGCGCGAGGCGGAGCCGCTCTTCAATCAGGCGCTCCAGCACGATCCGAACATGTTTACGGCCAAGAATAATCTGGCCTTGGCGCGCGCCGGGCAACGCAACTACAGCCTGCCGCTGATCCGGATGAGCCAGCAGGAGCGCGCCAAGCTGCTTTATACGATGGCCATCGCGGCCATACGGCAGGGGGATACGACCATCGGGCGCACCTTGCTCGCCGAGGCCATCGACACCCATCCGCAGCATTACGAAGAAGCCGTCCGCGCGATGCGTGCGCTCGAAGGTCAGGGCTAGGGCGATGCATCTCAATGCAACAAGCGCCTTGTGGCTTCTGCCCTTCGTCGCGCCGATCTCGCTCTGGGTGGCGTGGACGGATATGAAGTGGATGAAAATCCACAATAATGCAGTGCTGGCGCTGGTCGCGGTCTATCTGGTCATCGGCTTCATCGCCCTGCCCTTCCAATCGTGGGCCTGGGGCTGGTTGAGTCTCGCGGTTGTCCTGGCGCTGGGATTCGCGCTTAGCATGGCCGGGTTGATGGGCGGTGGCGATGCGAAATTCGCGGCGGCCATGGCGCCCTTCATCGCGCTGGGCGATCTGAGCCTGTTTCTGATGCTGCTCGCCAGCGTCACGATCGTGAGCTTTATTGCACACCGGCTTGCGCGGTCAATCCCGGCCACTCAGCGGCTCGCCCCCGGCTGGGAAAGCTGGCACCGGCGCGAATTCCCGATGGGGTTGGCGCTGGGGCCAAGCCTTCTGTTCTACCTCATCCTCGCCACAGTCTTCGGAAATACTACCGCTTAGAGAATTTCACGAATCACCTGAATTCTTCCGTATCAGCCAAAGGGGAGCGCCCCATGAATATCGAGACCGGACATATTACATCCCCCCCCGTGCCCAAAAGCCTGGAAGCTACAGGGCTGACAGTGGTGCTGATGAAGGACATCCTTCTCAAGACCATGTTCCGCATGTCGCTGACCAAAGTGACGGAAGTTGCGCGCACCATCTGCCTGCCGATCCCCCAGACCATCGAGCTGATCGACATCGCGCGCGGCGAAAGACTGATCGAGGCGATTGCAACCGTGTCTGCCACCTCTTCGTCAGAGGCCAGCTTTCAGCTGACCGAGGCCGGCAAGGCCCGCGCGCTCGATGCGCTGAGCCAATCAGAATATTACGGGGCGATGCCAGTGCCTCTGGATCTATATGAACGCCAGATTGCGCAGCAGTCGATCCGCAATATCCAGATCACACGCCGCCAACTCAAGATCGCGATGGGCGATCTGGTCTTGCCGCCATCCTTGCTCGATGATCTCGGGCCCGCTGTCAGTTTCGGACGCTCGATCCTGCTCTACGGCCCGCCCGGCAACGGGAAATCCTCGATCTCGAACGGGATCCGCGCGGCGATGGGCGACCGGATCTACGTGCCCCGCGCTGTGGTGCATGCCGGGCAGATCATCAGCGTCTATGATCCCATCGTCCACACTGTCGCCGAGACCTCGGACGACAACCCGTCTCTGCTGCGCCAGACCGGCAACCGCTTCGACAATCGCTATGTCTATTGCGAGCGCCCCACTGTGATCACAGGCGGCGAATTGACGCTCGACATGCTCGATCTGAGATTTAACCCGGTTTCACGCACCTATCAGGCCCCGCTGCAATTCAAGGCGACAGGGGGCGTCTTCATCATCGACGACCTGGGGCGCCAGGAAGAACCACCGCAGGCCATCGTCAACCGCTGGATCGTCCCGATGGAAATGGGCTACGACATCCTCGCGTTGCAATCGGGTGAGAAATTCGTCGTGCCCTTCGACACGCTGGTGATCTTCTCGACCAATTTCCACCCAAATGACATTTTCGATCAGGCGGCGCTGCGGCGGATCTTCTACAAGATCAAGATTGACGGGCCCGATCAGGCGGATTTCCTGAAGATCTTCGCATTGGTCGCGAAGAAACGCAAAATTCCTCTGGATGAGGAAGCCGTCGTCCACCTGATCCAGAATAAATACCCTGAAATCCGGAATGTGTATTCCAACTATCAGCCGGTGTTCCTGATTGATCAGATCATTGCCATCTGTGAATTCGAGGGCAAGCCCTATCACATGACCCCGACCTTGATTGATCGCGCCTGGAAAAACATGTTCGTGCGCGACGAAACGATCCTGCGGTAGCAGGACACGCGTGCTGTCGTGATCCGGCGTCAGTCGATCTCGGCAGTCCGCGCTTCGAGAACATCGAAAGGCACGCCGGGTTCCGCCTTCGCGCAGCGGATCACGAGCGAGGTCTTGACTGTGATCACATTCTCGGCGGCCAGCAATTCTTCTGTCAGGAACGAATGGAAGCTCGACAGGTCGGGCGCCACGCATTTCAGGATGAAATCAATCTCACCATTGAGCATGTGGCATTCACGGACCAGCGGCCAGGCGGCGCAGCGTTGCTCGAAGCGCGACAGGTCCGCCTCGGCCTGCGAATTCAGCCCGACCATGGCGAATACTTGCACCTCGAAGCCGAGATCGCGCGCATTGACCTGCGCGTGATAGCCGCGGATGAAGCCTGCTTCTTCCAGCGTGCGCACGCGGCGCAGACAGGGCGGCGCGGAAATTCCGACGCGTTTGGCCAATTCCACATTGGTCATCCGACCATCCGCCTGCAACTCGGCCAAGATTCTGCGATCTATATGATCAAGCTTGCCGCCCGACATTCCTCAGCACTCCCGTTTTTTCCACTTCTTTACGCGCAGGGCGCAGGCTGCGCAATAATATTTCAAGAAAGCGCAATTTCTTTTCGCCGCGAATGGTCACGGCAAGCGCCTCTTGTGCTTGCCGCGCCAGTGTTTAGATTGCGCCCGACACAGGTTTCACGGGGTCTTCATGTCCGAACAGCGCCATACCAAACTTCTGATCATCGGCTCCGGCCCCGCAGGCTACACAGCCGGCGTCTATGGCGCGCGCGCGATGCTGTCGCCGCTCTTGGTGCAGGGGATCCAGCCCGGCGGGCAATTGACCATCACGACCGAGGTCGAGAACTGGCCCGGTGATACCATGGTGACGGGACCGGATCTGATGGTGCGGATGGAAGCCCATGCGCGTGAAATGGGGACGGAAGTGATCACGGATCACATCAGCGCGCTTGACCTGTCCGCGCGGCCTTTCCGCGCCCAGGGTGACAGCGGCGCGACCTATACGGCGGATGCCGTGATCCTCGCGACCGGCGCACAGGCGCGCTGGCTTGGCCTGCCGTCAGAGGAGAAATACAAGGGTATGGGCGTTTCGGCCTGCGCGACCTGCGACGGTTTTTTCTATCGGGGCAAGGAGGTCGTGGTGGTGGGCGGCGGCAATACGGCAGTCGAAGAGGCGCTGTTTCTGACCAATTTCGCCTCCAAGGTGACGCTGGTGCATCGCCGTGACAGCCTGCGCGCCGAGAAAATCCTGCAGCACCGGCTGCTGAACCATCCCAAGATCGAGACCATCTGGGATCATACGCTGGACGAAGTGCTGGGCGACGGCACGGCCCCCGGTGTCGAAGGTGTGCGGCTGCGCCATGTCAGCACGGATGCGACGCAGGATCTGCCCGCCGCCGGGGTTTTCATCGCCATCGGCCACAGCCCCGCGAGCGATCTGGTCAAGGACCAGCTGAAGATGCAGGAGGGCGGCTATGTCTGGGTCGAACCCGGCAGCACCCGCACTTCCATCCCCGGTGTCTTTGCTGCGGGCGATCTGACCGACCACACTTATCGGCAGGCCGTGACCAGCGCAGGGATGGGCTGCATGGCCGCGCTCGACGCCGAGAAGTTTCTCGCCGGGCATGATTAACGGATGATCGGCTCGAGCGGGTCATAGAGCGCGCGGCTTGTTCTGGCGGCGCGCCCCCATGCCAACTCGGGCAGGCAGTCGGGCTTGTAGCGCATCGCGCACAATTCGGCTTCGCTCACGAAACGCCGTGTTGTGACGACGCCCTCGGGGTCGCGCCATGCCGGATCGAGCGCGCCTGCGATGATCTCGGCATGGAAATAGATATCGACCTGATGGAAACTGCCCGCCGGGTCATGGAACTCATTGACCAGACAGGGCGCGCCCACGGCGATGGTCAGCCCGCATTCTTCCTGAACCTCTCGGCGCAGGTTGTCGGGCAGGGATTGGCCCGCTTCGACCCCGCCGCCGGGCGCGCACCAAAGATCGCTTTTGCCGTCGGGCCAAGCATTCACCATGAGCAGGCGATTTGCATGCAGAATGATCGCGCGCACGGCTAATCTCGGTTTTGTCATATCCTTCACATACCCTATGGTAGAACGTTAATCCTGCCCCTATATCTGAGCTATGAGAGCCCTTGTGACAGCCCTTTTTCTGACCCCTGCCCCGGCGCTTGCGGATTGCGTCGTGCTTTTGCACGGCCTCGCACGCTCCGAGAACTCCATGCGCGTCATGGAGGAAGCGCTGACGCTGCACGGCTATGAAGTCGTCAATCATGGCTACCCCTCCCGCGCCGCGCCGATCGCGGATTTGATGGAACATGTCGGCATCGCCGTCGAGAAATGCGGCGAGGGCACTGTGCATTTCGTGACCCATTCGATGGGCGGCATCTTGGCGCGCGGCTGGCTGGACCGGAATCGGCCCGAGAATATGGGCCGTGTCGTCATGATGGCCCCGCCCAATCATGGCTCGGAACTGGTCGATTTCTTCTCCGATATCGAAGCCTTTTCATGGATGAACGGTCCTGCCGGGTTGGAACTGGGCACCAGCCATGACGCGGCGCCCAATACCTTGCCCGACTTTGCAAGCTATGATTTGGGCATCATCGCGGGGGACATGTCGCTCAACCCGCTCACCTCTGCTCTGATCGAGGGCGATGACGATGGCAAAGTCTCCGTCGAGAGCACGAAACTCGCCGGGATGGACGATCACATCACCCTGCCCGTGACGCATACCTTCATGATGAACAATCCCATGGTCATCGCGGAAGTGCTCGAATTCCTGCGCAACGGGGTCTTCGATCACGGCATGACGCTGGCGAATGCACTGCGCAAGATCGCCAATCCCTGAGACGCCTCAGCGCAGGATGCGATTGACATGGCCCATTTTGCGCCCCGGACGGGTTTCGGATTTGCCATAGAGATGGACCGCCACATCCTTGGCCTTCCATAGCTCCGGCAGGCGCGCGACATCTTCCCCGATCAGGTTTTCCATCACGATATCAGCGTGCCGCCCTCCATCGCCGAGCGGCAGGCCGGCAATCGCGCGGATATGTTGCTCGAACTGATCAACAGCACAACCGTTTTGGGTCCAATGGCCGGAATTGTGCACGCGCGGCGCGATCTCATTAACCACGAGACCGCCATTCGTCACGAATAACTCCACCCCGAGTACACCGACATAATCCAGCGCGTTCAATATCTTGGCGGCCATTAATACGGCATCGCTGCGTTGGGCGCCGGTCAATTGTGCAGGCACGCGGGTTTCGCGCAAAATGCCGTCTTTGTGCAAGTTCTCGCCCGGATCGAACGCCGCCACATCGCCATGCAGCCCGCGTGCTGCGATCACCGAGACCTCGCGCGTGAAGTCGATGAAGCCCTCGAGGATCGCGTCATTGCCCGACATCGCCGCCCAGGCCGCGCTCTGATCTGCGGCCCCGCCAAGACGCGCCTGACCTTTGCCATCATAGCCCATGCGCCGTGTCTTGAGGATTGCGGGCGTGCCGATGCGCGCCACGGCATCGCGCAGATCCGCTTCGCTGCCCACTGCAGCGAAGGGCGCGGTCAGCAGCCCCAGATCGCGCAGGAAGGCTTTTTCATGCAGCCGGTCCTGCGACACGGCCAGCGCCTTGCGGCCCGGCCTGATCGGGCGCAGCGGCTCCAGAAAATCGAGCGTTTGAGTGGGGATGTTCTCGAATTCGAAGGTGATCACATCGACAGCGGCGGCGAAAGCGGCGAGCGCGTCCTGATCATCCCATGGGGCGGTCGTGACGGCGGCGGCCACATCGGCGGC
>PXDM01000352.1 GCA_003565055.1 Paracoccaceae bacterium | reverse complement strand
ATGCTGGTGGCACCGGTTCGGGTGGGGGCAGAGGCGCTGACCGGTTCGGGCTCGGTCATCACCTCGGATGTGCCCGAGGGCGCGCTGGCGCTGGGACGCGCGGCGCAGACCAACAAACCCGGCCTTGGCAAGCGTCTGATGGACCGGCTGCGCGCGCAGAAATCCGCGCTGAAAAAGGATTAAGAAATGTGTGGAATTGTCGGCATTCTGGGCAAGCATGAAGTCTCGCCGCAGATCCTCGATGCGCTCAAGCGGCTGGAATATCGCGGCTATGACAGCGCGGGGATCGCGACAGTCCATCGCGGCCAGCTTGATCGCAGACGCGCGGTCGGCAAGCTGATCAACCTGTCGGACCGGCTGGTGCATGACCCGCTGCCCGGCAAGGCGGGGATCGGCCACACGCGCTGGGCCACCCATGGCGCACCGACCGAGGCCAATGCCCATCCGCATCAGACCGGCCCCGTTGCAGTCGTCCATAACGGCATTATCGAGAATTTCCGCGCGCTCCGTGACGAATTGACCGCCCAGGGCGCGCAGTTCAGCTCCGAGACCGATACCGAAACCATCGTGCAACTGACCAGCCGCTATCTGGCGCAAGGCATGACCCCGGTGCAGGCCGCGCGCGCGACGCTCAAACGGCTGGAGGGCGCTTTTGCGCTGGCCTTCCTCTTTGACGGCGAAGAAGACCTGATCATCTGCGCGCGGCGCGGCTCGCCCCTATGCATCGGGCATGGCGAAGGCGAGATGTATCTGGGCTCGGATGCCATCGCGCTGGCGGGCATGACCGACCGCATCACCTATCTGGAAGAGGGCGACTGGGCGATCCTGTCGCGCGGCGGCTTGCAAATTTTCGACGCCGAGGACCAGCAGGCCACGCGCCCCGCTGCCCGGATCGCAGTCGAGAGCGTGCAGATCGACAAATCCGGCCACAAGCATTTCATGGCCAAGGAAATGGCCCAGCAGCCCGCGATCCTGAAAGCCGCGATGGAGCAATATTCCAGCGCGGATGGCTCTGACGTGACGCTGCCCGAAGGGCTCGATTTCGCGAATGTCGACCGGCTGATCATGGTCGCCTGCGGCACGGCCTATTACGCCTGTCAGGTCGCGAAATACTGGTTCGAGCGCTATGCGGGCCTGCCGGTGGAACTCGATATCGCATCCGAATTCCGCTACCGCGAGCCGGTTCTGGGGCCGCGCAACATGGCCGTGTTCGTCAGTCAGTCGGGCGAGACAGCGGACACGCTCGCTGCGCTGCGCCATGTACGCCCGCATATCGGGCAGGTGGTGTCCGTGGTCAATGTCGTGACCTCTTCCATCGCGCGCGAGAGCAGTTTCGCGCTGCCAATCCATGCCGGGCCGGAAATCGGCGTCGCCTCGACCAAGGCGTTCACGGCGCAGTTGCAGGTGCTCGCACTTCTGGCGCTGCGCGCCGGGCGGGATCGCGGGCGTTTGAGCGAAGCGGATTATGCCGCGCGGCTTGATGAATTGCGCAGCGCGCCGGGTTTCGTCGCTCAGGCGCTCGACCGCGAAGAGGAGATCCGGCGTCTGACCGAGAGCCTGTCGCAAGCGCGTGACGTGCTGTTTCTGGGACGCGGCGTGATGTTCCCGATGGCGCTGGAGGGCGCACTGAAGCTCAAGGAAATCAGCTATATCCATGCTGAAGCCTATGCGGCGGGCGAATTGAAACACGGCCCCATCGCGCTGATTGATCAGGATTTGCCGGTGATCGTCATGGCCCCGCATGATCCGCTTTTCGAGAAAACCATCTCGAACATGCAGGAGGTCATGGCGCGGCAGGGGCGTGTTCTGCTGATCTCTGACGCGAAGGGGCTGGCCGAGGCGGGCGAGGTGCCGCAAGCGCTGCAAATGCCGTCTGTTCCCGACCTGATCGCGCCCATCGTCTATGCCGTGCCTGCACAGATGATCGCCTATCACACCGCGCTGCATCGTGGCACCGATGTCGACCAGCCGCGCAATCTGGCGAAATCGGTCACCGTCGAATGACCCGCGCGGCGGAGGTTCTGGCGCAGCTCGAGGGCCTCGGCGATCCGACCAAGGCCGCCGAGATGGCGGCCTATCACAAGACCCCACGCGTGTTTCTGGGCGTTCCGGCGGCGGTGCTCGACGAGATGGCGCGCGATCTGCGCCGCGAGATCACGCTGGACGCGCGTTGCGCGCTGGCGCAGGAGATGTGGGCGAGTGATGTGCATGAGGCCCGCATTTTCGCGGCAAAACTGCTGACACAGGCGCGCATCCGGCCCGATGATGGGCCGGCCTGGCGGATCATCGCGGATTGGGCGCAGGGCTTTGACAGCTGGGCGCTGGCCGATCATGCCTGCATCGCAGGCGCAAAGCGTTTGCAGGCAGATCCCGCACGGCTCGATGAGGTCGAAGGCTGGACCATGGCCGAAAACCTCTGGACACGGCGCGCGGCGCTGGTGATGACCCTGCCCTGGGCGCGGCTGACGCATCCCAAAGCGGCGGAACTTGCCGTGCGCGAGCGTGTGTTGGGCTGGGCGGAAACCTATGTCACGGATCGTGATTGGTTCATCCAGAAAGCCGTCGCATGGTGGCTGCGCGATCTGTCCCGTCGCGACCCCGAGCGAGCGCAGGCCTTTCTTGACGGTCCCGGCGCGGGGCTTGCGAAATGGGCGCGCAAGGAAGCGCTGCGGATTATCGCGCCCTGAGCGCGGCCATTGCCTCGGCCAGATCAAGCTTGCCGTCATAGAGCGCGCGGCCCGAAATCGCCCCGTCGAGCTTTGCCCCGTAATCGCGCAGCGCGATCAGGTCGTCCAGCCGCGACACGCCGCCCGACGCGATCACCGGAATACTCACCGCACGGGCCAGCGCGGCGGTGGCCGCGACATTCGGCCCCTGCATCGCCCCGTCACGGTTGATGTCCGTGTAGATGATCGCCGCGACCCCGGCATCCTCGAATTGCCGTGCAAGATCCGTGACCTGCACATCGGT
>PXDM01000282.1 GCA_003565055.1 Paracoccaceae bacterium | reverse complement strand
CGAGATTGAGCGCGCGGGCACGCGGGCGGGGCATCAATACAACCTGCTCGGCCATATAGGGGCCAATGCCAGCGGGGTCATGGTCGAGCCCTATCTGATCACACTGAGCACCGAGGCTGATATTTTCCCCACCTTCCAGCATGGCGGGATCGAGACGATCTACATGCTCGAAGGCGAGCTTCTCTACCGCCATAGCGACCGGCTCTATCACCTGCGCCCCGGCGACACGCTGTTTTTCGACGCAGATGCACCGCACGGCCCCGAGGGGCTGGAAAAGCTGCCCGCCCGCTACCTGTCGATCATCGCCTATCCGCAAAACGGCTGACCTATTTCTGCAGCGGTGGTTCAGTATCCAGATCGGGCCAGATGCCGGGGGATGTGGGCAGCCCGTCGTCATATTGCCCCAGATAGTCCAGGATCATGGGCCGGTTGCGGATGAAACCCTTATAGGTGGCCAGTTCCTCGGGCAGATCGCGGATCACCCGGTGCAGGCGACGGCCCCATTTCGGCACTGTAACCAGATCCTCCAGCGCGATCAGGTAGCAGCGGATCGGAAAGACCAGCGCATTCGAGCGCGGCAGGCGGTAGAAGGTCTGCAATTCCACCCGCAAATGCTGTTTGCAGCCCAGATTCTCGGGCGTCAGCGTCGTCTTTTGCACGCCCCATTTGTGGTAATTCTCGGGGCTGGTATCGAGGAGCGGATTGACCGTCATCGTCCAGTTCAACCGCCGCGCGGGGCTGCCTTGCTGAATATTCAGCAGGAATTTCAGCGCCCGTTTGAACACGCCCATTTCATGGGCCAGCGGCACCGGCGCGTGCCATTCAAAGAAATTCATCCCGATGTCGAAATCGAGCGACCAATCGGCCTGCGTCGTGACCATGCCCGCATCCATCCACAGGTTATTCTCGCGCTGGTCGAGCAGCGCATAATCCCCCTGCGCCTGCCGCGTGATATATTCCATCGGGCCATAAGGCAGGCTCGCTTCATCCATGAAGGTGAAGCTGTCATCAATGCCCAAGGGCTTGTTGATCCAGCGCCATTTATCGCCATTGCGATGCAGCTCGAACAGGTCCGGGTAATCCTCGGATTTGCTGACCATGATCAGCTCCAGCAGATCCCAGCCCGCCAGTGTCATATGCGGCAGCGACTGGCAGCGCAGCGGGTCTTCCGCCAGCACCAGCGTCCGGTCGCGCATTTCCGAGATGTAATGCTCGTCCACATCGAAGCGCTTTTCATAGACCGAGCCTTTCGGCCCACCGCGATGCTGCTCCATATTGACCGAATACATGTAGCTGTCTTCGTGGAACGGAAACGGAAAGCGTCTGATCGCCCATTCCGAGTTGCGGAAAGTGTAATCGTCGCGGAAAGTCTCGTCATTGAACTGGATGGTCATCGCATTCCCCCGTTAACGGTCGAGCACGAGTGTCTGGCCCGCAAAGCGGCTGACACAGGGCATGATTTTCTCGCCACTGGCGCGCTCATCGTCTTCGAGCCAGTGATCATTATGCAGAATGGTGCCGTCATGGCGGATCACACGCGTCTCGCATTGCCCGCAGGCGCCCCCCCGGCACATATAAGGCGCATCGACGCCCGCGCGCTCGATGGCTTCCAGCAGGCTTTCATGTTCGCCCACCTGCACGGTCTTGCCAGACGCGGCCAGCTCCACGGCAAAGGGCTTGCCGGACTGGGGCGCGAGGAATTCCTCATAATGCACGGCCGCTTCCGGCCAGCCGAGATCTGCGGCGGTGTTCAGCACCCAGTCGATCATCCCGCGCGGCCCGCAGACATAGACATGCGTGCCCGGCGGCTGACCTTTGAGAAGATCGACAAGCGGAATGCGCTCGCCCGCGTCGTCGTGATAGACATGCACATGCGCCGGATGGCGCGCGGTCAGATCATCCGCATAGCTCGCCAGAGCGGCATTGCGCACAGAGTAATGCAGCTCGAACCGCCCCGAGAGCCGCTCCAACTGCCGGATCTGCGACATAAACGGCGTGATCCCGATCCCGCCTGCGAACATCAGGTGTTTCTTCGCGGTCAGGTCGAGCGGAAACAGATTAACCGGATAGCTGATCACCATCCGGTCGCCCTCCTGCACGCGCTCATGCAGGAAGACCGAGCCGCCGCGCCCCTGATCATCGCGCCGCACCGAAATCGCGTAATGGCTGGGATCCATCGGGTCGGACATCAGCGAATAAGGGTTCAGCCGCGTGCGCTCGCCGTCCTGCATCTCGACCACCGTATGCGCCCCGCCCGAAAACGGCGGCAGGCTGGCCCCGTCGGCGGGCGCGAATTCAAACCGCGTGACCAGATCATTCAGCTTGACCTTGGCCCGCACGATCACCGGGATTTTCTGCGTGCCTGCGCTCATTTGTACAACTCCACTGGCTCAGGGACCTCGCCGGGGTCTTCGGCGTCAATGCAGACCCCCTGAAACGCGGCCAGCCTGCGCGAATAATGGTCGCGCACGAACAGGTTCAACCCGCAATGGCTGCATACAAACGGGTCGGTCATCACATCCTCGGTGATCCCTTTGCAATGCACGCATTGCACCCGCCGTGCGACCGATCCGCGATGCTCCGACTGAATGGCGGCCATTGGAATGCCAGCCTGCAAGGTTTCGTTCATCGCCTGCCCGATCAGCCCTTCGGTGCCTGCCAGATAGATTTGCGCACCCATCACCGTATCGGATAGAATCCGGCGTAACCTTGGCACACTGGCAAGATAGCTGGGGCTGACATGTAAAATTGCTGGCCCTGCCTCGCGCAACTTCGCGACAAGCGCTTCGCCGGAATGTCGCGGAATATAGATCACATGCGCTTTCGCCATGACCTCGGGGGCAGCGGCAGCCAGATCCAGCAGGGCTTCTGCGCCCTCTGCATCGGCGACCATCAGTTGTTGCGCTGCCTCTCGCGGGGCAAGTGTGCCATAGACAGGCCGACTGGGTATGGACGGGGGAAAGGTAAACCTGCT
>PXDM01000169.1 GCA_003565055.1 Paracoccaceae bacterium | reverse complement strand
GGCCCCGGCCCTCAATCACAAATCGGCAAGGCTCGCCGCCGGTGGCGGTCAGGGTTTGCCGGTCATAGCCTTTCAGCAGTTTGGCAAAGGCCGCCCGCGTGCTCGGGGTCAGGGTGGTTTCACCTTCAAGAACCCGGTCGAACAGCCCCTCCTTCGCCGCCAGTTCGGCGACCTCGGCAAAGGTGCAAGGGACCGTGCCCCGTTCCCGCAACAAAGCGGCCAGGGCGCGGAAGTCGGCAAGGTCCTGGTCGCCGCCGCTGGCCAGGGATGGCGAAGCCGTGGGACTGCCAAACCCGGCGTGCTCCACAATCCCGCCGATGATCGCCGACCAATCGGCGTAACCGTTCATCGGCTCGGATGCCGGCGGGCGGCCCTCCGCATCCCATGCGCGGACCATCGCCCACAGGGCCGAAAGGATGGCCGGGCGGCGGCGCAAAAGTCCCGCCTCCGAAAGCGGCTTTGTGAATACACGCTTCTCGGCTTGAACCTCCGGGTTGAACAAATCGACGAACAAAGCCCGGCGGCGCAAGTCGGGGGACACCGTGCAGGCGTTGCCGGTGATGAACACCGTGGAGACGTTCCGCGCTGCGAAGGTTTTGGAGACCGACAGAATCCGGCCCCGCCAGTGAACGGAAGTCAGGAACGCTTCGAGCGTCCCGCTGCTGATGTGGCCTTTCACGTTGTCGAAATACAGGGCCGAACGCGCCTCCATCACGGAGGCCAGTATCGACTTTTCCAATTCATCTTCCTTCCTCGGCAACGCCTGCCGGTATGCCCGGCCCAACACCGGCACTACAGCGCAATCGGCCGCCAGGGTTTTCCCCGCCCCCGGCGCGTTGGCCAAGTAGATGAACGCGGGCCGGAGCGCGTCCGGCGGGAGCAACCAACGGGCAAACAAGGTCACCATCGCGGCCACCAACACCGCCTTGGACCGGCCTTGGTCGGCAAACTGGAACTCACTGAGCAGGTCGTCCACCCGTTCCTTGGCGGCCTCCGGGGATAGGCTCTCATAGGCCGCCTTCCCCAGCGTCTCAATCGCCGATTCTTTATCGTAGCCCGGTTTGAGCAGTTCGATTTTTCCACTATGGCGGATGACCGGCAAGGGTGCGTCCGTCACCCCGCCAATCGGGCGAAGACGTTCCAGAAACTCGGGGGCCGCCATGGTCCCCTTGGCCAGGTCAACCGGCATGGTCTGGGGGATCGTCCCCGATTGCCCCCCCCGCCGGCGGGGGAAGGTCCGCTTCACGCAAACCGCCACCCGTTCAATCAGGGTCCTAAACTCCTGTTCATCGACCGGGCGGACCTCCTGCTGTTCCGGATCGACCGCCACCACCCGGCGGCCCGACTGGTAAATCCCGCTCTCCTTCGATTCGCCCAGCACCGTTCCAAGATCGCGGGCGAAGTCCGATAAGAGCCGCCCGTCATGCGGGAGTTCGACCATCTGCCGCCGCTCCTTCAGGGACCGGCCCGGCGCGATCACGCCGCCCCGCTCCCCTTCATGCGCCTCCGGCGCGGCGAAGCGGTCGAGCGGGTCCGGTTGTTTTCCGCCGCTCACAACAGCCGCCCCTCCGCATCAATCAATCCCAGCCGCCCCAAAACCGCGTCGATGGCCTCCGGTGTGAAGGGGTCCGCCCGGTGGGCGTCGTTGAAATCCTTGTGCGGCGGGGCTGGCGTCAACAGGTGAACCGACCGCGCCAACGGCTTCAGCGCGACAAGGAACTCCTCCCTCCACTTCTGCCCGGCTTGGTCATGGTCGGGGATCAACAGGAACCGCGCCGCCGTCGGCCAGTAGCGCGGTCCGTAGTGATCGAGGAACGACCGCCACCCGGTTGACCCGCGCACCGCCACCAGGGCCACCCCCTCGGGAAAGGCGGTCTCATGGGCCAGCCAACCGGCGGCGTCGGCAAAGGCCAAAGCATCCCATTCGCCTTCGGTGATGATCGCCAACCGGCAAATCGGAAACGACCCGATCACAAACGGCACCGCGAAAATCCCGCCCGGTTCATACGTCCACCAGGCGCGAAGCCCCGCCCGCCGCGGTTCATGGCGGGCGTGGTATCCCACCGGCATCCACCCGCCCCGGCGCGGATACTGCACTAGAAAAGAGACCGCGCGGTTACCCCTGCAAACCGGCATCGAAAGCAACCCCTCCTTCACCAGCTCTCGGACGGTCTGCGGCGCGATCCCACGCCACTTGGCCAGCCGGGGGATTTCGATTTCGTTTCGCAGGAGCCAGTCCGCTCCCTCGCGCCAGGCATCGCGGACGTGATCCGGCCACGCCTTCGGTTTAAACCGGCGTTCGGTTTCCCGCGCGGGCTCGCCCGACTGCCTCGCCGCATTCACCGCGTTTTTCCAACCCCGCCCCCTCCGGCCATGCGAAGCCGGAACCCCGCGGCCATGCGCGGCCCCGCCAACCAGTTCCCGCGCGAAGCGCAAGGCTTCTTCGTTCGAGCAGTCCCGCGCCTTGGGGATCAGGTCGATTAGATCACCGCCTTCCTCGGAAGCGTGATCTTTCCATTTCCACTTCCCGGCATTTTCATAAACCGAAAAGGACGGGTTGGCGTCCTCCCGCAACGGCGACTTGATCGACCGGCCCGGTTTCCCGCGCAAACCCAGCGCGGCCCAAACCACCGCCGGGGTCAGCCGGGCGGTGACCTCGGCAATCGGGAGTTTTGGGGGTGCGATCATTTCCGGTTCCCCTCCCCGCCGCGCCGCACAATCTCACGCAAAACCTCGGCAAACCGGCGCGGCTCCCCGGTGTGCCGGGCCGGTCCCCCGGTCAGCACCGCCCGCACACCCCGCGCCAACGCCATTGCCCGGCGGTCGTCCCCGGCGGCGGTGGTGCGTGCGCGGAGCTCCTCGACGCCTTCGGCGACGAACCCGCCGACCTCCATCGTGTCGAGGTCGTCCTCGTCGGGGACCGCGATCAGGTCGGCGTGCCGCTCCCAGGGCTCGATCGCGGCGTACGTCTCGGCGGCTGCGG
>PXDM01000214.1 GCA_003565055.1 Paracoccaceae bacterium | reverse complement strand
GATCGAGGCATACATGTATTCGAGCCCCGCGCGCACCGCCTCTTTCGTGCCGCTGAGCACAGTCAGGCCAACGGCGGCGAGGGCGATGACCTCGATCATCACATATAGGTTGAAGATATCGGTGCTCAGATAGACCCCGTTCATGCCCGTGAGAAGAAGCAGCCAGAGCGGCCAGAAATACTGCCTCTGGCGCGCATCGCGCAGACTGTCGAGCGCGCCGAGGCTGACCAGAAGCCCGACCGCGCTGGTCATGGCGAGCATCGCGACACTGAGCCCATCGGCACGCAGCGCAATGCCAAGGGGCGGCGCCCAGCCACCAAGGGCAGTGATGACCTCGCCCGCGTCGAGCACGTCGCGCGCAAGGGTCGCGACCGCGCCCGCTGTGCCAAGCACGGTGGCAAAGCCAAGCCCCGCTGCTGCGCGCGGGAACACGAAAGCCGCGATCGCACCGAATAGCGGCAGAAAGAGCGTCAGGGTCAGGGGATCAATCGTCATCTTCGGCCTCGAGGCTTTGCAGGCGGCGGATCAGGGCAAGGGCGACAGCCGTGGCGCTGACCATCACGACAATCCCGGTGATGACCAGCGCATGCGGCACCGGGTCCGGCGCGTCCGGCGGCATGCGCCATGCGCCCACCACCAGGACAAAGCCCGCCCCGACCGAGCAGAGCTTCAGCGCCAGCACACGCCGCAGCCGGTCCTGCGCACAGAGCGCGCCGACAAGGCCGATGGCAAAGACCGCGATCCCGGTGACGCCATAGATCAGGTCCGGTGTCAGATCAGCCATCATGGCGCGGCTCCTTCAGGCGCAGGGCGACCGGCTCGCGCCCGTGGAACAGCGCGGCGAGCGTGACGGCGATGGAGATCGTGACCAGCGCCTCGATGAGCAGAATCAGGGTCTTGGCGTGCTCCGGCGGATATTCAAACGCCACGCGCCCCCCGCTTGCGACCAGAAGCGCCACGCCAGCGAAGACCCCGGTGCCCAGCACAAAGGCCCAGCGGGCGAAGGCGCGATGCTCCGGGCGCGGCACATAGGCGCGGGCGAGCAGCAGCAACAGCCCCACAGCGGCCAGCACAGCCCCGCCCTGAAACGCGCCGCCCGGCGCCTCCGCGCCCTTCCACAAGAGATAGGTGCCCAGAACCACGATGGCGGGCAGGGTCAGCCGCGCGAAGCCTTGCCAGACTTCGCCTAGGACCGGAGCGGGCGCGTCCGACAGACCGCGCTCGATCTGCCAGACCGCGATCACGGCAGCGAGCAGGACCACGACTTCCATCAGCGTGTCATAGGCGCGGAAGTTCAGCAGAACTGCCGTCACCGGATGATCGACCCCGCTGAGCGGCATGGCTTCGGCGACGCGCGCATCGAAGCCCGGTCCGCCCTGCGGTGCGCCCAGAAAGGCCAGCGCCAGCCCCAGCGTGATCATCCCGCAAAACGCCGCATTGGCGATCAGCACGCCCATGGGCACAGGCTGGTGCGGGGTGACGCTGGCGACCTCTGCCGTGCTGAGCGTGCCACTCACATAGCGCAGGTGGTGCAGCGTCTTGAGAAGCAGTGCGCCGGTCACGCCCGTGCCGATGGCCGCTTCGGCCAGAGCCACATCCGGGGCCGAGAGCCGCACCCAGGCGAGCGCCGAGAGCAGGCCGAAGATGATGAAGAGCACAATCGCAGCAAAGAGGTCACGCACGGTCAGGCTCGCAATCGCGAGCGCGATGACGGCCCCTGCGAGAAGCAGATCGAAGATGAGGAACGGGTCCATCAGCCTTGCGCCTCCGCGTCGCGGCTGCGGGCATGCGATGCGATCAGATGGCTGCATGTGGCGCTGGCGACGGCCACGAAGAACCAGATCAGCGCGATGCGGAACACCTCGCCGAAGCTCGTCGCTTGCAGCGCCAGCCCCAGCCCGATCAGCGCGAGACCCAGCCCATCGGCCTTGGTCAGCGCGTGCAGACGGCAATAGAGATCGGGAAACCGCAGCAGCCCCACTGTGCCCGCGATGAAGAACACAGTCCCGAAGGTGATCAGCGCGATGGTCAGGACATCGAGGATCATGACAGCCTCCGCCCGGCGAGCACGACGAAAGCGACCAGCGTCACGGCGGCGAGAAACGCGAAGACCATGGCGACGTCAAGCAGTGCCGGCATCGCCATCATGCGCGACAGGATCAGCAGGATCGCCACGGCCGCTGTGCCGAAAAGTTGCGCTGCGAGCATCCGGTCTGCGGGGCGCGGGCCGCGCAGGACCTGCACCAGCCCGGCGAGGATTGTGGCCAGAAGCACGGCGATGATCACACCGAGAAAAGGGGTCATTGAGCTACCTCATTGGAAAGTGTCAGACCGAAAAGCGCGGCGATGCGGCGCTCAAGCGCGTGCATGTCGCTGTCGAGATCGGCCTCTGTGTCGAGCATATGGACGATCACCTGCGCACCCGCGACTTCGGCAGACAGGGTGCCGGGCAATAGCGTGATCGTGTTGAGAAAGACAATGCGCGGCGCGCCGTCGGGCAGGTTCGGCGCATAGGCGCGAAACCCCGGCGCGAGCGGCATGCGCGGCGCGAAAGCCCGCGCGGCCACGTCCACCGCGCCGCGCACCGTTTGCACGGCGAACCACAGCGCGAATTCCAGCGCGCCGCGCGGTGACAAACGCCAGCCCGGCGCCGCAGGCAGCACGAAGACCAGCGCCGCCGCCGCGATGACCGCAGGCAGGCCAAAGACCAGCGCATCGGGCCGGAAATCGGTCAGCACCGCCCAGATCAGCGCCAGCGCCACCAATTTCACCACGAAACGCCGCCAGGGCCGTGCCGGGCGGCGCAGGGCCAGCGCGGATACGGGTTTCGGCAATTCTGCCGCCGTGGGTGTGTCGTCAGAAGCTGTCTGCCTCACGCGAACCTCTTTTTTCTGTTGTCTCAGTGCGACCTGTCCCCGAAGGCCGGACATGTGGCGCAGCCTATGGTGTCAGCGATACTACGTTTCAGCTAGGGTTTTGATCCGGGTCTGGGAAGAAATCCGCCGGTCTGATCACGGTCGAGTGAGCCCGTCTCCCGATCATGGATGAAATATCAGGGCGGGGCGTAAGTCCTGTACCAACAAGATGATGGAGGACAGCATGTCCAAGACAGAAACTCTCCCGGCTCGTAACGACAAGGATGGTGTGATCGGCCTCTGGGGGCGCGTGTTTCACCGCACACCGGAAGCCTATGATGCCTGGCTTGAAGAGCGTGACATGATCATGATCACAGCGGCCCTGTTGCGCCTGAATGACCGCCAGTTGCGCCGCATCGGCATGTCGCGGGTCACGCTCGCACTCGATATCGAGGATCTGGCCCTGCGCGCGCAGCGTGACGCGGAAATCGCAAGGGATGTGCTGCGCATCGTCGAGGACGAGACCCCGACAGAGCAGACGCCGCCCCACGCCATTGCCGCAGAATGAGCGCAGCTTGTCTGGCCCGGCATGATGGCCGGGTCACGCGGCAGACGGGTCATTCCGGCAGATTGACGCGGCGGCGCAGAGCCGCGCGGTCGATCTTGGAGCGGTGGCGCTTGTCCATCGGGATATGCGCCACGGGCAGGATGCGCGGGATGCCGAGGGCAGCGGCGCGGTCCTCCCAGACGGGGCGCGCGCGCTCATCGCCTTCGACCACGAGACAGGCCGCGCCGTCATGCCCCATCAGCGCGCAGTTGCGCACCCCCGGCCAGTGCCGCGCGGCCACTTCGACCGAGAAGGGATAGCATCTGCGCCCCGCAATCCGCACATCCGTGCCCATGCGCCCCAGCAACCACAGCCGCCCATCCGCCCCCACGCGCCCCGCATCGCCAGTGCGGTGCCAGATCGCTCCGCTGTCGTGGAGCTTGTTCTCCGCGTCATGGGCAGGGTCGAGATAGCCCCCGTTCACATGCGCCCCGGCGACTTGTATTTCATCGTCCCGGATGCGCAGTTGCAGCCCGTCAACGACAGGACCGACCAGAAGCCCCGCGCCTGCATCCATCGCGGCGCGGTCCGCATCGGTGATCGCGGAGGCGTCGAGATGCGCAATCGGTTCAGCCTCGGTCGAGCCATAAACACAGATGACGCGCAGTTCCGGGCGCGCGGCGCGCAGCGTGTCGATCAGCGCCGGAAAGACCGGGCCGCCGCCGGTGAAGACCGTGTGCAGCGGGGCCTCTGGTCCGGCTTGCGCCAGCGTCTCGCAAAGCGCGGGCGGCAGGAGCGCGCGGGTCACGCGGTTGCGGCGCATCCAGTCACCGAGGCGCGCGGGCGCAAGCCGGTCGAAGCGCGACATCTTCCAGTCAGGCAGCACCGAGGTCCGCCCGCTGGCGATATTGATCAGCACGAAGACCGGAAAGGCCACCAGATCACGCTCCGGGGCCGCGCTGTCCAGAAGCGGCGCAATGGCCGCGTGCTGGGCGGCGAGAAAGTCATGGCTGCGCGGAATGGCCTTTGGCGCGCCGGTCGTGCCCGAGGTGAAGGAGATCAGCGCATGATCCGTGCCCTCGGGGCCGGGCAGATCAGGCAGCGGCGCGCGCCCTGTCTGCGGGCGCAGGCTGACCAGCCGCCACAATTCGGGCAGCACCCATCCCAGCAGCCCATATGCGCCGGAGGTGCAGAAAGCGCGTGGGCGGGTGACGCGCGCGGCATGGCGCAGCCCGGCGAGCCCCATCGCGGGTTCGGGCAGCACCACCGTCGCGCCCAGCGTCCAGAGTGCGGCGAGAGCTGCATAGAGATCCGCATCGACCGCCATGGCGATCAGCACCCGGTCGCCTGCGCGGATGCCCTTGCGATGCCAGGCGCGCGCGAAGCCGTCGCGGCGGGCGTCGAGTGCGCGAAACGTGACCTCGCGGCCCTTGCCATCGACCAGCGCCACCCGGTCCGGATCGCGCGCGACAGCCGCGGCGAAGTCGCGCAGCAGTTCACTCATCCCATCTCAGCCCGAGGAGTTCATAGCGGCGAAACACCTCGCCGCCTTCCTTGCGGCTGCGCTCTGCCGAGCGGTTGTCGTCATGGATCAGCGCATGGATCAGTGTGTCATAGCCGAGGTCACGCGCAGCACTCTGACAGGCATGAACCATATGCCGCCCTGCCCCCGGCGCGAGGCTGGCATAGGTTTTCAGGATCGCGGTTTTCGTCCCCGGCCCTTCGGCATAATTCGGGATGGCGAAGAGAAACCCTGCAAGGCGCCCATCCGGTCGGCGCGCGAAGAAGATCAATTCGCGCTTGAGAAGCGGAATGACAGGTTTGTACATCTCAAGGAAGGCTGCTTCCGTGATCGGGCGGTAGAACGCATTGGCGGAAAAGGCTTCGGAAGACAGCGCAAATACTTCTCGAAACAGGGTTTCGGGGTCATGGCCGTCCCAGGTCTCGACACTGAAGCCGGTCGGGGCAGGTAAGGGCAAAAGATCGCGTTTGTGCAACTGCATCCGCGCCGAGAAGTAGCGCGCGACGGGCTGGAAACCGGCGGCGGCGAAGATCTCGGGCTCATGCGGGCGGTTGGTGGGCTCCATCAGAAATGGCGGTGTGCCGTCACTTTCACTGACGAAACGGTAGCTGTGCCATGTGTCGCCCGCCATCGGCCCGAGGACGCGGGCGATCCCGGCCCCGCGCACCTGCTCCAGCGCTTGGGCGAGCAGCGCCGCCCCGGCCTCGGGCGTTTTGAAGGACACATTCCCGACCGTCGCGGCAGGCACGCCCTCCCAATCCGGGCCATCGAGATGCAGTGTCAGGCTCGCGCCATCGGTTTTCAGTGTCTGGGCGGTCACAGCGGTTCTCCGATGGCTGGGGGCGGGCTGGGCTGATCCATGACGGCCCACGCGTAATAGCCCAGCGGCAGGATCATCGAGAGCACGGTCAGTTTCAAGACCCGGTGCCGGAAGAACGCCCCCGGCAGCACGGCGCTGGCCAGCGCGCTCAGGCTCAGGCAGAGGCAGGCCAGGACCAGAAGCGGCTCCGCCCAGAGGCTGGGCGGCGGGTTGAGCCAGGTCACGATCTGGCGCAGGCCAATGAGCGCCAGTGCGATCACCGGCACCCAGATCAGCGCGCGCCGCAGGGCCAGCGTGGTCAGCCCCATGACGAGCCCCATCGCGGTCAGGCCGTAGAATTGCACCGCGTTCCAGCCCAGAGCGGTGCCCAGCGCCAGCCAGCCGAAGCTGAAAAGCGCAAGCGCCGCGATGATATCCAGCGCCTCGAAATCATCGCCGCCGGGATTGCGTGCGCAGGCCCAGGCATGCGCGAGCAGCACCAGCGCGGGCAAGATCGCGTTCTGCAATTCGACCGTCGCGAGGATCAGGAACATCGCCACGACATAGACCCGCGCGGCATGGGTCGAGAGGCCGAAGCGCGGCCCGATATAGCGCGCGGCGAGCACAGCCAGCGCGAAAACTGCGGCGATGGGCAGCAAATCTTGCAGGGGGCTTGTGCTATGGCCTTGCAGCAGCATCAGAAGCCCCAGTGGCAGGAAGAGGTTGTCATAGCCGCGCCAGCTCTGCGCCTCGACCAGCGTGCCGAAGCCCGCGACCAGAAGCGCCAGCGTCAGGATGCTCAGCGGCGGCAGGTCCGACAGGAACATCAGGCTGATGAGCGCGACCAGCAAGGTGATGACGAAGAAGACGACAGTGCCTTCGACGCTTTTCACGCCCTCCTCGACCTTGAAGCGGCGCGTGCCATAGGTCGTGCCCGCAAGGGCCGCAGCGGCATCGGCGAGGGTCAGGACCGCGATGGGCAGCACGTAGAAAAGCGCCTCCCCATCGGCGAAGAAGAAACACAGGCCCACTGAGATCGCAAGCAGGAAATCGCCGTAGGAGCGCCGTTCGACCGAATGCACGGCCTCGCCCAGACGCCCGGCGATCTGCGGCAGGCGCAGCGCGACCATCACCACAAGCGTCAGCGCGACGATCATGTAAACCGGCCAACGATCAGGGAAAAGCCATGGCAGGCCCATCGCATAGAGGCCTGTGCCGACATGCACGAGCTTGCGTTTGACTTCGGCGCTGACCGGCAGCCGGCGCGCCTGTGCCATCACGATGAGCAATGCGGCAACCGACCCGAACGCGATGAGCAGTTGCGCCGCGACACTCACCCGACCGTTTCCTCGACCACGAAATCGGAATAGAAAAACGCCTTGTCCTGCGCCTTGAGCGCATCCTCCAGCGCGCGCAGCCGGGTGACCTGCGCGCTCAGGGGGGCGGGCACGCGGCGCGGGGCCATCATGTTCCAATAGACCAGCCGCGCGCCGGGCGCCGCCGCGCTCAGGATGCGCGCATAGACCTGCGCGAAGACAGGCTCGGACATATATTCAAAAATATCCGAAAGGTTGAAACCATGGGCTTTCTCGCCTGTCTCGATGAAGGCTTCGAGCGAGCCGGGGCGGATCTCGATCCGGTCGCAGCGCGCGCGGATCTGCGCGTAATGCTCCGCCCGCCAAGCCATCGGCAGGGCGTCGCCATGCGTGCCGGTGATGATCCAGTGCAGATAGGGGTTCTGTGAGGGGTCCGTTTCGACTGCCGCATGGTGGATGCGGCGGGCCACATGCTCGGCGGGGCTGCCTTCGACATGGTCGAAAAATGCCTTGTCGCGCCCCATCCGCCCCATCACGAAGCGCGAGAAAAACACCTTGAGCAAGAGCCGCCAGCGCCATGTGTCAAAGCGCGTGTCGAAAAACGCCTGTCGCCCGGCCCGGTCGCGCGGTGTGAAGATCGCGGCCCGCGTGGCGCGGCTATGCACAAGCGGCAGGCACCATCGACGGAAGATGCGGAAATAACGCTCGAATTTGCCGACCCCGCCTGCGCCGTGAGAGGCGACATCCTCGGCCTGCGCAGACCAGAAGGCCCGCGTGTCAGGGTCGAGCGCCTCTGACGCGCGCGCGAGCAAGGCCTTGCGCCGGGCGGAGGGGCGCGCGCCCATCAGTTCCAGAAATTCCGCGTGGCTCAGCGTCTGACAGGCCGCGATGCGCAGCTTGAGGCAAGCGATCTGCGCTGCTGACAGATCCACCACCACGACCCGCGCGGGGTCGAGCGTGAGCATCGCCAGCGCATTGTCGCCCGCTGAGCAGATCGAGACCAGCGTGCGCCCCGTGACCGCGCCCAAAGCGCGGGTCAGGATATCCGCATCCTCCCAAAGCTGGGCATAGCGGATATGGTCAAACGCCGCGCGCCCCTCGATCTCAGAGCGCGCCATTGTGTTTCTCCACGTCGCCAGTTGCGCCGTCCACGCGCAGCACTTCCCCATCCGTGACCCATTGCGTCGCCCCTTTCATCCCGACGACGCAGGGAATCCCCAATTCGCGCGCGACAATGGCCGAATGCGACAGGAGCGAGCCGCGCTCGACGACAATGGCCGAGGCATTGGAAAACACCGCGATCCAGCCCGGATCGGTATGCCGGGCCACGAGGATCTCGCCTGCTGCCAGCGATTGCCTGCGCGGGTCGCGGATCACGCGGGCGACAGCGGTCACCTGCCCTGCGGAACAGCCCGTCGCGCGGCGGTGCAGGGCGCCGTCCTGTGCCTGCGGGGCCTCTGCCCAGACAGGTGCGATGGCCGGGCCGCGCAACTCGATGCGTTCGGGCGGGTCGGGGCGCTCTTCTGACGCGGCATCTTCCGCTTTGCGCAGTGCGACCAGCGCTTTGAGATCGCCCGAGAGGCCGAACCCCTCGACCGCGCCCAGCACTTCGGCGGTGGTCAGGTAGAACACGTCGCGCGGGGCATCGAGCAGTCCGCGCGCGGCAAATTCGCGGCCCATCGCCAGAAACACGCGCCGCGCATGGCCGAAAATGCGCGTGCGCTCGAAACGCAGATTCTCGCGGTCGCGCACGCGATTCTTCGTCCATGAAATCACCGTCTTGGCGATGACGCGCTTGAGCGGATTGGCCAAGAGCACGCGCCAGTCCGGGCTGCGGGGCGCATGCGCTGTCGCCGCACCTCGCTGGGCGCTGGCGACGATGGCGGCAAGCAGGCTCGACGGGTCATCGCGCAGGGTCAGGCTTTCGAGCTTCAGCTCTTCGGTGCAGCGATCCCCGAATTTTTCGAGATAGCTTTCAACCTCCTGACGCAGCGCGGGATGCGCGTCGAGCCCTGCCATCCCTTCCGCAATCAATCCCGCGTCAAGCCCTGCGGCGCGCGCCATCTGCCCCATCTTCACGATCCGCTGCGCAGGCTCCGCCGAGATGATGTCGCCCTGCCCGATCATCACGTCATTATGCAGCGTCAGCCCGGCCTCGCCCAGCCAGCGCCGCAGCAGGTTGCGCGAGGCCCCGAAGGCGATCATGCACAGGAAATCATTGACCAGCGGCGCGTCCCAGCGATCCAGCAAGGTGCTCTCGATCTTGCGATATTCCGCCGCCAGCGCTGTCGGCCCGGCGCGGTCCGGGTCAAAACCACTGTCGAGCGCCCGGTTCAGCCGTGCGTAAAACCGCCTGCGCGTGCGCGGCAGCAACAGCGCCTGCCAGATCAGCCCACCGCCCGCGCGCGCCAGTCGCAGATATTCGCGCGCCTTCGCGGCACCGCTTGCCGGGGGCGGGCCGATGCTCTCGGTCACCTCGGCCGGCATGGGCGTGTCCACCCCCATCATGGTTTCCATATAGGCGCGGTTGAGCGCGAAGCCCGGCAGGAGCGCCAGCGCGCGATACCAGTTGACGAGATTGTAATAGACCCGCCCATCGACCCGCCCCAGCATATTGCCAAAGACCGCCGACTGCGCGGCTATGGTGCGCTCCGGCACGCCCAGAAGCGCGACAAAGGCGCGGTAGACGCGCGCATAGACATGCACGGCGAAGGAATAGGTCAGCGGGCTCACAAGCCCCGGATAGCTTTCGACGATGTTGGAATTGTCGAAGATCGTCAGCGCGGTATCGGGATTGGGCAGCGGCAGGAGCGGCGTGGTGATGGGGCGCGATTGCAGGATGTGCAGCCCGGTCTCATCGAGCGCCCATTCGATATCCTGCGGTGCCCCGAAGACGGTTTCCGCGCGCCGGGCCAGTGCCGCGACCGCTTCGGCCTGTGCGGCGTCGAGCACCTCGGGCGTGCTGGCGCAGATCGCTGATGCGCCGATGGTCCAGTCTTCGCCATCTGCCTCGCCCGAGACCAGACGCTCGCCGAGCCCGGCAATGGCCGAGACCAGAACCCGGTCGCGCCGCCCGGTCACCGGATCGGCGGAGAAGGCGACACCGGCGGCGCGGGCGTCGATCATGCGCTGGACGATGACGGCAGGTCCCTCGGCCTCGACCCCTGTTCGGAGCGCGCGGTAGGTGGCGACCGTGTCGGAAAAGCCCGAGCGCCAGACCTGCCGCGCGGCGGCCTCGACCTCGGGGGCGGGCACGTTCAGCCGCGTGTCGAACTGGCCTGCATGGCTATGCGCGGCGCTGTCTTCCTGCCGCGCGGAACTGCGCACAGCGAAGGGGCCGGGACCAAGCTCTGCCAGCGCATCGCGCAGGCCCGCGATGGGGGCATCCGTGCCCAGAGCCTCTGCGCGGATGACGAAGAAAGCAGGCGGCGCGAAGCCGTACTTCGCGAGACGCGCAAGCGCCGCGGCCTTGCCACCCACCTCCGCGACCTCGTGGGCGTGATCCTGTGAAATGAGAGCGGTCACCAGAGCATCCTTGTTACCATCGGCGCGAAGCCTGCGAGCGCGTAGCACAGAAACACCCAGAGCCCCGCCAGAGTGTCGAGGCGCTTTTGCGCCGCGATGCTGGGGGCCGCCGCATAGGCCATGGCGGCGCGCAGGCAAAAGAGCACGCCCGCCCCGCCGATCCCCAGGGCCACCCAGAGCGCGCCTGTCACAGCCCCGACCCCGACCAGAAGCGCCCATGACGCCAGAACCGCGCCCGCCCAGATCGCCGCGCCCTTGCGCGGCCCCCAGAGGCCGGAATAGCTGTCGACCCCGGCGATTTCACTCTCAGGTGCCCAGAGCTTGCGCCCGATTTCCAACACGCAGCCATTGACGAAAGACAGCGCCAGAAACAGCCAGAGCCAAAAGGCCGGACCCCCAGCAGGCAGCCATTCCATCGCGGTCAGAAGCAGGTCGATCAGCGGCATGATCGCCATATGGCTGATGAGGTAAAGCACTGGCCGCGCCTTGAGCCAATCCGCAACGCCGAACTCTGCCGTCATCGCCGCGAGCCAGAGCCAGACCAGCGCAAGCGGCCACAGAAGCGGCGGGTGCCAGGCCCATGCCGCGAAGGCGGTCAGCGGCAGCGAGGCAAGCCCCAGCGACAGCACGGCGCGCAGTGAGATCAGACCGCGCGGGATGGGCCGGTCGGGGCGCAGGCGTCGGTCGTCCTCCAGGTCTTTCCATTCGTCGCAGACCCGCATCTGGAAGAACAAGAGCATCGCCACAGCGAACCCCGCCGCGAACGCCCCCCAGCCCGGCAGGTGCCGCCCGGCCATTTCGGCAGACACGCAAATGCTCGCAGCCGAGAAGACGGCCAGCAAGGGCACGGTCTTGGCCAGCGGGAAGCGTTCTTTCTGATAGGTCCAGAGCGCGGCAGGGGTCATCGGTGCCGCGCCAGATTTTCATGTGCGCGGGTGAAATGCCCGGCAGCGATGGCCGCGACGATGGAGATCTCGCCACACAGGCAGGTCGCCGCCACCACTTCGGCGAGCGCCGCGCCATGCCCTGCGCCTTTGAGCCCGAGGATGTTGAGACCCGCCGACTGGCTGGGCAGCGAGGTGCCGCCCCCGACCGAGCCCACGAGGATATTCGGCATTGTCACGCTGCAAAACAGATCCGCCCCGCGCGCTTCCATCCGGGTGATCCCGATCGCGCTTTCGGCCACGCAGGCCGCATCCTGACCCGTGGCGATATAGAGCGCCGCGAGCCCGTTGGCATAATGCGCCTGCGCGCCGAGTTGCCCTGACAAAAGCGCGCCGAGATTGGCGACCTGGCCGTAATCGAGCATGTCCTGAACGCTCGTGCCCAAGACCTGCCGCACCACATCGGCCCGCAAGGTCACGGACGCGCTGACCTTGCGCCCGCGCCCCGTCACCAGCCCCAGAAAGGAGGCTTTCTTGTCGCCCGAGAAATTGCCCTCGATATACCACGCCTTCAGCACCACCGGACAGCGCGCGGCAATGTCTTCGCAGAGCGCATTCGTGGCGATGGTCACCATATTCTGCCCCGCCGCATCGCCGGTCGTGTAGCGGCAGATCAGAAAGACGATGTTATTGTCGATCACCGGCTCCAGCGAGACGAGCTTGCCGTGGCGCGTGGTGGCCTCGGCGGCGGCTTTGAGCTGGTCGATCTCGCTCACCACCCATTCGACGAAGATACCGGCATCCAGCAGGTTATCGAGCACAAAGGCCGGGGTGCGGATCACCCCTTCATAGAGCAGCGCCGTGCTGACGCCGCCCGATTTCGTCGCCGCATGCGCCCCGCGCGCATAGGAGGCGACGAGCGCGGCCTCGGTCGTGGCCAGGGGCACATGAAAGTCACCATGCGCACTCAACCCGTTGATCCGCAGGGGACCGATGATCCCCACGGGCAGTTTCACCGTGCCGATGAAATTCTCGATATGGGGCGTGAATTGCTCTGGCTGGGCCATGGTGAGCGGGTCGGCAATGGCCTCGCGGTCGCGCTCGTCAGTGGTGGCGGCGAGCCGGGTCCAATAGGTCGCGACCGAGGCCGCTGTGGCCTTGCGGACCGGGCGCAGGGCCGCGAAATCCGTATCACGCGGCGCAAGGCGCTCATACAGCGGAGCCTTCGCGAACCGCGCCCGAATTCGGTTCAGCATCTCGCTGACATGGAACGGAATAGCCATCGAAGCGACCCAATCGGGGAAATATCTGATGCCAAAATTGCTCTTGGGGCAAGCTGTCACTGAATGCCCGGAATGGCAAGGCTCGGCTGTGACGCAGGCAGGTGCGGTCCTGTCACGGTGCGGGCGTGGCCTCGGTCGCGCGGGCGATGAACTCGACCAGCGCCTGACGATCCTCGGGCGCAGCGATGCGCTGTTCGGGCATGCGCGATCCGGGCGTGTAGGCTTCGGGGCCGTATTCGAAAAGCTCGGCCACAGTTTCGGGGGTCCATGTCAGGTCCATGGACTGCATGGCCTCCGAATAGTCATAGCCGGGCTGAGAGGCAATCTGCTGCCCGAAAATCCCGTGCAGGCTTGGCCCCGCGCGGGCATGGTCGTCGGGGATCAGGGAATGGCAG
>PXDM01000072.1 GCA_003565055.1 Paracoccaceae bacterium | reverse complement strand
CCCGCCTTGCCCATCAGCGTCAAGAGAACCGGAAGCTGGAAACACAGCCCGAAAGCCACGATGAATTTGATCGTCAGGTTGAGATATTCCTGCGCCGAGCCCTGGAACACGACCGAAAGCGGTGCGGCGTCGGGCATGCCCTCCAGAGCCTCCCCGCTTGCGCCAAATTGCTGGAAGCCAAGGAAGAAATTATAGGCGAGCGGTGTGACGATGTAGAAGGCGAAGCTCGCGCCCAAGAGGAACATCAGCGGCGAGGCCAGCAGAAAGGGCAAAAAGGCGTTTTTCTCGGAGCGGTAGAGCCCCGGTGCCACAAAGCGCCAGAGCTGTCCCGCGATGACCGGGAAAGCCAGCATGAACCCGCCGAGGATCGAGACCTTGATCGCGACGAAGAAGCCTTCCTGCGGGCTGATGAAGATCAGGTCGCAATCCTGCCCCCGCTCTGCCAGCGCCGAGCAAAGCGGCGCGGTCAGGAAGTTGAAGATCGGGGTTGCGACCGTGAAACACAGCACCATGCCGACCAGAAAGGCCAGCACGGATTTGATCAGCCGATTGCGCAGTTCCGCCAGATGCTCGATCAGCGGCGCGCTGTTGTCGTCAATCTCATCCTGCGGGGCGCGGCTGCTCATGCGTTGCCCTTGTCCGTGGGGGCAGGCGTGGCGTCCGACGCTTGCGGCTCAGGAGGCGCGGCTGGGGCCGGGTCTGCGGCTGCACGCTCTGCGTCGGCTTTCGCGGCGCGCGATTTGCGCAGCGCGTCCATTTCGGCGGACACCATGTCCATCGCCGCTTCGTCCTCTTCCTCCTGCGTCATGGAAGGTTTGGGTGTCCCGGTCTTGTCCTTGGGTTTGGCGTCATCCTTGAGCGGGTCCCAGTTGCGCATCTTGTTGAGCTCATCAAGCCCCATGCCCTGCGGATCCGTCGCCTTGCGCAGATCGCGCGCAACGTCCTTCATCCCGGTTGAATCGGCTGCATCATCCATGGCGCGCTGAAATTCCCGCGCCATGCCGCGCGCCTTGGCCGTCATCTGGCCAAGGGTCCGGAACATCTTGGGCAAATCCTTGGGGCCGACGACGATCAGCGCCACGATGCCGACCACCAAGAGCTCCATCCAGCCGATATCCAGCATCGCACTCCCTCCGGCCCGATCCGTCAGATGTCGCCACTGCCGCCGCAGGCGGCAGGCGCGTCATGGCCAACAGATGCGGCTCAGACCTTGTCCTTGTCACTCTCAGGCGTGATGTCGCGTGCATGCTCGCTGGCGTCATCGGGCGATTTTTCGATCTCGTCGGAGCCGTCTTTCAGCCCCTTCTTGAACGAGGTGATCCCCTTGCCCACTTCGCCCATCAAAGCGCTGACCTTGCCGCGCCCGAACAGAACGAGCACCACAATCGCGATGATGATAAAGCCTGCGGGGCCGATATTGTTAAGCATAGCTTACTCCCTTCGCCGCACACTCTGTTCGCAAGCGCGGCCTCATGCATTCCATTTATGGATTATCAGCGCTCATTCAAAGCCCCAATTTCATCTCGGCGGCAGATTCCGGGAAAACCGCAGGCTCTGTGGCTCGGGCCTGAGCGCCTCACATCGCCATCAGCTTGATCTTGTCGCCACGCACAACGAGCCCCAGCTTGCCCTCGCAAAGCCGCACGGCATCATCACCAAAGACAATCGCCCGCCAGCCCTTGAGCGCAGGCACATCGCGCAGCCCCGCCGCGAGCGCGTCGAGATCCGCAGAAGAGGCGATCAGCCGCGCTGCGACATCGGTTTCGTCTGATTTCGCCTTCAAGAGCACCCGCAACAGGTCCGCAAGCGCCGGGTTGACCTGAATATTGCCGCGCGCATGCGGCGGCTCGGGCAACGCATCGGGCGGGCAGGCCAGCCCGCGCTTGACCGCGTCGAGAATGCCCTGGGCGATATCGCCGCGCCGCGCCTCGCGCAGCAAGAGCCGCGTGCGGCCCAGATCCTCGATACTCTTGGGCTTCAGCCCGGCGAGCTCGATCATCGCGTCATCCTTGAACACCCGGTTGCGCGGCAGATTGCGCGACTGCGCGTAATCTTCGCGAAATCCCGCCAATTCACGCAGAATCGCCAGAAACCGGCCCGAATCATTGCGTGTCTTGACCCGCCGCCACGCGTCTTCGGGGCGCGTGACATAGGTCTCCGGGTCATTGAGCGTCGCAAGTTCTTCTGCCACCCAAGCTTCGCGCCCGGTTGCCGCGAGCCGTTTCGCGAGCTTCTCGTAGATCACGCGCAGATGCGTCACATCAGCCAGCGCATAGCGCAATTGCGCCTCCGAGAGCGGGCGCGCCGACCAGTCCGTAAAGCGCGAGCTTTTGTCGATGCTGCCCTTGCTGAGCTTGCGCACCAGCGTCTCGTAGCCGATCTGATCACCAAAGCCGCAGACCATCGCCGCGATCTGTGTGTCAAAGAGCGGGCGGGGCAGGGTGCCGCCCTCGATGTAGAAAATCTCCAGATCCTGCCGCGCGGCATGCAAGACCTTCACAGTGCTTTCATCGCGCAACAATGCGTAGAAGGGGTCCAGCGACAGACCCTCGGCCAGCGGATCGACCAGCACGGCAGGCCCGCTTTCAGTGTCCTCTTCGCCGGGCAGCGCCATCTGCAGTAGGCAGAGTTTGGAATAATAGGTCCGCTCGCGCAGGAATTCCGTGTCGATGGTGACATAGGGCGCGGCATGGGCCAATGCGCAGAATTCGGCCAGCTCTTCGGTGGTGGTGATCAGTTTCATTCGCGCTTCATGAGAGGGCTGCATCGCTGCTCCCGCAATAGGGAAAAAAAGCAGCTTTGGAAAGCCCCGTACCGGCTTTCGGCCGGAGCCCCCTTGCAAAGCGTGCGGCGCTCTTCTATCTGCGTGCCACGGTCGGAGTGTAGCTCAGCCTGGTAGAGCACTGTCTTCGGGAGGCAGGGGCCGGAGGTTCGAATCCTCTCACTCCGACCAGATCATAAGATATTTTGATCCTAGAACCTGAAACT
>PXDM01000088.1 GCA_003565055.1 Paracoccaceae bacterium | reverse complement strand
CTCGAAGCTGGAGGGCCAGATATTGGTCGGCGGGCGCGATGTGATGGCGATGAACACGCGCCAACTGTCGGCCTTTCGCGGTGGCGAGGCGGCGATGATCTTTCAGGAACCGCTTCTGGCGCTTGATCCGGTCTATACGCTGGGTGATCAGATCGTGGAAACCATCCGCCGCCATGAACCGATCAGCAAGGGGGATGCCCGCGCCCGCGCGCTGGAACTCTTTGACCGGGTGCGCATCCCTTCGGCGAAATCGCGGCTGGACAATTACCCGCATGAAATGTCGGGGGGGATGCGCCAGCGCGCGATGATTGCGCTTGCGCTGTCCTGCCGTCCGAAACTGCTCTTGGCCGATGAACCCACGACCGCGCTAGATGCGACCGTGCAGATTCAGGTTCTGCTGCTGCTCAGGGAATTGCAGCGCGATCTGGGCCTGTCGATCATCTTCGTGACCCATGACATCGGTGCCGCGGTCGAAGTCGCGGACCGGATTGCCGTCATGTATGCAGGGCAGATCGTCGAACAGGCTACCGCCCGCGATCTGATCCGCAACCCGCGTCACCCCTATACGCTGGGCCTGCTCAAAAGCCGGGCACATGATGCGATGGTCAAGGGCACCCGGCTGGACGCAATCCCCGGTGCACCGCCCGATCTGGCCAACCTGCCCGATGGCTGCCCCTTCGCGCCGCGCTGCTTTCTTGCAGATGCGGGCTGTGGTGCCGGTCAGATCGGGATGGAGCAGATCGGCGCGGGCCATCTGGCGCGCTGTCGCAGGCTGGATCAGACAGCCTTGCAAGATGCGGGTTAATGGATGTGGTGTCGCCTTGTCATTCGGCAGGGCGACGCAGGGGCGTCGGGGGCACGAGATCACCCGACTTGTCGCGCGGCGCGGCATAGGCCCCGACCTTCGAGGTGCGGTAGCCCCCCCCGGCCAGTGCTTCGGCCAGACGCACGGCAGCGTGCACGCCGTCGATGACCGGCATTCCGGTTTCCACCGACAGCGCATGGCACATATCCGACATGCCTGCACATCCCAGGATCACCGCCTCGGCCCCATCCTCGGCCCGTGCGGCCAGGATCTGGCCCAGCAGCAGCGATTTCGCGCGCTCCGGGTCGGCCTCAATGCCCAGAACAGGCAGATCGACCGCGCGCACACGGCGCAATCCGTGGGTCACGCCGTAGCGGACCGCCAGATCCTCGATGATCGGAATGGCGCGCGGCAATGTCGTGACGACAGAGTAGCGCGCGGCGAGAGTGCCTGCCACCTGCATGGCAGCCTGTGCGATGCCGATGACCGGCCCTGCCACCACCTCACGCGCAGCCCCGATGCCGGGATCGTCGAAACAGGCGATGACATGCGCCTGCGCGCCTGCCGCTTCGGCCCTGCGCAGCGCATCCAGCATCGGGGGAACCGCCACGGCTTCGTCATGATGCCCCTCGATGCTGGGGGGCACTGGCGGGCGGGCGCAGTCCGTCACGATCTGACTGCCCGGACTGGCGGCAGCCTTGGCAGACCGCGCAATAAGAGCGGTCATTTCACGACTGGAATTCGGATTGTAGACGAAAAGCTGCATGACTGTTCCTTCAGTCCGAGGTGAGCGCCCTGCCAGTGTAGCGCATCAAATTCCACGAGGCAATATTGTCAACGAGATTGTCAACAATTCTTAACGTGCTCATCTTATGCGCAAAGTCCTTTGTCATTCGCGTTCGAAACCGATATGACGCCCGGCGAATAAGGAATCCATATGCCCTGGCTTTCGCACAGTACGACGAATGACGTGATCAACCAGATCTGTGACCGGATCTGGCTGGCCGTCGTGCAACGCACGCTTCGACCCGGTGCGCGGCTGAAGGAAGAGGAACTGACCGAGATTTTCGGCACCACACGCGCGCGGGTGCGACAGGCGCTGTCGATCCTGGAACAGGACGGGCTTGTGACGATCTATCCCAATCGTGGTGCCTGTATTGCAGAACCCGGCGTCGAGGATGCGCAGGACGCTTTTTCCGCCCGGCTGGCGATCGAGCAGCGTCTGGTCACGCGCCTGTGCCGCAGCGCCAGCGTAGAAGATATCGCCACGCTGCGCGACCATATCGCTCAGGAACGCGCCGCCCATGCGCGCGGCGACAGCGAAGCCGTGATTCGTCTGTCCGGCGAGTTTCACATGTTGATCGCCAAGCTTTCCGGGGCCGAACTGCTCTTGAAAATCCTGCGCATGCTGACCATCCGCACGTCACTCATCACGGCGATGTATCAGACACAGGCGACGCAAACCTGCGGCCCGGATGAACATGACCGCATCCTTACCGCCATCGAGGCGCGCGACGAAGCCCGTGCAAGCAATGAGATGGCCCACCATCTTCACCACTTGGAAACGGCCTTGCGATTATCCGACACGCCCATTCCTGTATCTGGTCTGCGCGAGGCGCTTGCTACAAACCTTCGGAAACGTTCGCCCTGAATCCGGGCCACATAGCATATGGCTTCAGAGGCAGCATAAAATGCTGCCTATTACCCTCCCCAAGCGCCGACAGACCTGTGAAAGCTCTGCACAATAGGGACTGTACCTCTTGATGAAATAGTCTTTTGAAGCGAAGGCGCAATAAACTGAGGTGTGTCTTGCACTGTGTATCCCCACAGTTCGCTTTCCGCCCTGTTTGCCGACGATCCCGGAGGCATTCCCTCTGTCGACAGTGCGCAATGGAGGGCGACTACCGTGAGATGCTGCAACGTGCATGAGCGACCGCTTCCAAGGCGGCCCGATTGCGGGCTGAGCGTCCGCATAGGGCCGGGCATGTCGCGCACTGCGACCCTGACTCTCGACTTTGCAAACTCCGCTTTCTGCCAACTGATGCCGTTCGACGCCAGCGCCGCAAAAGGCCGGTTTAACACCCTCTACGTCGGCTATGCTGCAACTGCAAAGCCGCGTCAGGCTTGGCTATTCAGCCTTGCACCTCGTCATGCTAGCTGTTCATCTGATGACAAAACGAGTT
>PXDM01000492.1 GCA_003565055.1 Paracoccaceae bacterium | reverse complement strand
GATCCATGATCCATCGGTTCTGGTAGGGCAGGAAATTGACGACGCGGGCGAGTGCGGTGTCAGCTGGCATTTTCAGCCTCAACCGCAAGCGTATGCAGACAGCGCATCGCACGGTACAGCGATGTCGAAAGCTGGGTCGCGCCATAGACGAACTGCCAGTGCGCGACCTCTTGCGCGTGCACACGCATCCAGCCGCAGGCACGGCGCAGGCGCTTGATCAGCCCCTTGTGTGGCCCTGTCTTGACCGCCGCTTCGATCAGTTGAGCCGCGCGGCTCATATGCGTGAGCAATCGCGAGGACTTTGGCAGCCGCCGGTGCCAGTACCGGACCTGAGCGCGCAGATCATTGGCGATCTCACCGGGACCACTCACGCTGGCACCTCGTAGATCGCCCACAGATACGGCACGCCGCGCCAGACAGCTATGCGGTTGCGACAGCCCAGATGATCGACCACGCGATGCTTGCCGCAGATCACCGCCGCAATGCGCACCCACCAGCGCGCCGCGCGCCAATGCGCGTCGGCTGCGAGCACGAGCATCGTGCGGTCGATGCTGGCATCGTCAATCATCGGCGCCATCCCCCGGCAACGAGATGCGGGCGGGGCGAAACACGGAGCGGTTGATCGCCATAAAGCCCTTCTCGACATCGGCGCGCCCGATGCTGAGCCAGCGCTTGTCGATCTCAGGCATCTCAGCCAGATCATCGAGCGCGCGCAGAAGCTTCTCCTCATGGTGCTTCATGGCCCGCACGATCGCCAGCGCCTCTTCCGACTGGGGCCGGTAGCCCGGTACCGGCAGACCTTTGACCGGCGCGCTCATTCCCCAAACCCCATGATGCGCCGCGCCTTCGCGGCGGCTTCCTTGTCGATGTCGCCTGCCTCAACAGCCTCATCGAGCTTTGCGGCCTGCGCCTTGCGCTCGGCCACGATCAGGCTTTCGCGGATCCCCGAGGACGCCATGACGTCCTTCAGCATCCGCCCCAGAAAATGCAGTTCCTTGGGGTCGATCTGGCCGCCTTCCTTGATCATCTGCGCCTGCATCACCTTGAAGGCGAGCGTGGTGATCATCTGGAACAGCACGTTGTGGCGCTTGGCTTCCTCTGCCAGACCCTGTTCCTGCATCCAGTCAGCCGCCCATGCGCTGGCCTGCTCCTGGTACTTGACGAACTCCTCGTATTCCTGCCCGAAGGCATGAAGCGCGGATTTACGGATGCGCAGATCCAGCCCGGCCTCTTCCAGCCGGAAATTCAGCGCCTCGGCCAGCTCCTCATATCCACCGAAGCCGCGCGCGCGCAGCTCCTCCTGAAGCCAGCCCTTCAGCTCGGCAGGTAGCAGATCGACCTTGCGCGGCGGCGGCATGGATCAAATCCCGCGCCCGCGCGGCCGGGGCCGCTGGATGTCGGGATGTCGCGCTTGACCCCGCGCGATTTCGACCCCGCGTTCAGTCGCGGTCGTGATGACAAAATCGCCGTGGTCGGTGTTCTCGGTAAAACCGTTTTCGGCAAGCCATGCCAGTTCGGTTACAACCTGATCGCGGGTCGAGGTGATCCCGACGCCGCGCAGTACATCGACCAGCACAGAGGCATTCGAGGTGTATTCCGAACAGCCTTCGAGATGGCGCAGGATGGCGAGGCGTCGATGCGCGCGCAAGGTAGTCTGATATTCGGTCATCGCTTGCCTCCTTGCAGCAGGTGATCTTCATGGCGCGTGACCACGGCCTCGAGCCGCGCCATGACCTGCGCGTTACCTTCCATCACGGCGCGCATCTCGCGCAGATCGCCGCCCATCGACGCCATCATCAGCTCCAGCTGATGCAGCGCGGAATGGCCCGGCATTGCGTTCACGGTCTGGCTAAGAGATGCGAGCTGGGCGGAGTGGCGCTCCATTCGGCGTTCAGCCTCGAGAAGCCGACCTTCCGTATCGGCGAGGCGTTGCGTGAGCTTACGCGTCGGCCCTGAGAACCACATCCACAGGATGTTTGCGAGATTGGCCAGCGTCAGCAGCGTGGCTGCCCAATAGATCAGGGGCGCGATATCCATGACCTCATTCACGCCGCACCTCGCGTGACCCGAACAAAGTCTTTCAGGGTGTGCCCGCCCATGTAAAGCGCCATATAGACACTGGTCAGTCCCAGCAGCGTGGCGCTATCCGTGGGTGGCAGGGCGATCTTCCAGATGGCATTCGCCAGATGCAGGATGACGATGTTCCACAGCCACAGGAAGGCCAGAAGCCACATCATGAAAGGACGCCATGCCCAGCCCCACCACGGCCCTTTCTTCTCTGCCCTGAGCAGCGCAAACTGCCCTTCCAGCCCCTGCGCATAAAGCGCGATCATCTCCGGCATCATTGCTTCGGTCTCACGCACGGCATCGACCATGCGCGAGGGGTTGTCATCAGCGAAGCGGTCAAGCTCGGCAACACCGACACCTGCGCGGCGGGCAACAGCCTCGGCCACGCTGGTGGCCAGTTCGGCGTTCTGCGATCCGAGACGATTGGACAGTACTTGTCGGATCAGGGGTGCGCCAATGCTGCTGGCGACAGATAGTAGTGCGGCACTCATCAGATGCTCCAGAGTTTGCGTGCAAGACGGGGAAAGCGCGGCTTGATCGCGGCGGCGATGGCGTCGCGATATTGCCAGGCGAGCCAGAGGCCCCAGAGAATGCCGCCCCCCAGCAGCACAGGCCCGAGCCATGAGAGCGCCGGATCCAGCTCAGCGCCCAGCCCGGCTGTCGTTTCAGCGCCGCCTGCGGCGACAACAGCGCCAGAGCCCGCACCCTTGTTGCGACTGTCCATGACGCGCTGCAGCGTCGAAAGCGTGGCGGTGCCCACGATCCCGTCAACGGTCAGATCATGATCTTCCTGAAACTGACGGATCGCGGCACGCTTGAAGCCTGCGGCGTGGCTTACCCGGTAGCCCAGTTTCTCGAATGCTGCCTGTGCTACCTTGAGTTCGGCCACCGACAGATCGACCACCAGCCGCGCAAGCCCGTC
>PXDM01000162.1 GCA_003565055.1 Paracoccaceae bacterium | reverse complement strand
CTCCTACGGCAATGCCGGGGTGATCGCCGATTACGCGGTCCTGCCGGTCGGCACGCCCGATGTGCTGCGCAATTTGCCTGCGTTGCTCTTTGACCGCGACAGCCCGCTGGCCCTGCGCCCTGCCCTTGCGCTCGCACCGTGGCTCTTGCGTTTCGCGCGCGAATGTCTGCCCGCGCGCGCTGCGGCCAATGCCCGCGCCATCGCGGCCCTCACTGCCCCCGCCGCCGAAGCCTGGCGCGACCTCGCCTCCGAGATCGACGCAACGGCGCTGCTCAAACCTCTCGGCTCGCTCTATCTGCTGGAGACAGAGGCCGACCGGCGCGCGACGCGCCTCGGCCCCTATCACGCGCATGGGGTCGAGGCTGAGTTGATCGACCGCGACATGTTGGGCCAGTTGCAGCCCGGCTTGCCTGAAAACGCGGGCGTCGGGGCGGTGTTCTTTCCGCGCACGATCACCCTAGATGATCCGCACGACCTCATGCGGCGCCTGCGGGTCGCGATTGACGGCTCTGTGATGCGCATCGCAGCGCGCGCGACCGGGCTGGAGCGGCAAGGCAACAGCGTCCGGATCGAGACGACAGCCGGGCCTGTCACATCGGCGCGCGTCGTTATTGCGGCAGGCGCGTGGTCGCGCAGCCTCGCCGCGCAGGCCGGAGACCGCGTGCCGCTTGACACGGAGCGCGGCTATCATCTCGAATACGACACCCCTGCCCCGCGCCTGATCCGGCAGATGACGCCCATTTCGCGAGGGTTCTATTTCTGCCCGATGGCCGGGCGATTGCGCGTCGCAGGGACGGTCGAGCTTGGCGGGCGCGATGCGGCCCCCTCGCCGCATCGCTGGGACGTGTTGGAACGCGGCGCGCGCGCGATTCTGCCGGATCTGCCCGCACCTGACCGGCGCTGGATGGGCTGCCGCCCCTCACTGCCTGATTCGCGCCCGGTGATCGGCCCGTCGCGCGCGGGCGCGCAAGTGATCTACGCTTTCGGTCACGGCCATCTGGGCGTCACGCTTGCGCCGATCACCGCGCAGCTGGTCGCATGCCTCATCGCAGGAGAGGCCCCGGAATTGGACCTCGCGCCCTATCGGCCCGACCGTTTCTGAACCAGCCCGGCCCCCATGGTCGCGAAGAGAAAGATCAGCGACGCCACCACGACAATCGACGGCCCCGAAGGCGTGTCCATCGTCAGCGAAAGCTGCAACCCGCCGATGACCGAGGCAATCCCGATGAGCACAGCGAAAAGCGCCATGCTCTCAGGCCCGCGCGCGAGATTGCGCGCCGCCGCTGCCGGGATGATCAACAGCGCGGCGATCAGCAGCGCGCCGACGATTTTCAACGCCACCGCGACGACGATGGCCAACGCAATCGTCAGAACCATACGCTCGCGGGCGGCACTGATCCCGGCGGCATGGGCCAGATCCTCGCTCAAGGTGGCGGTCAAGAGCCCCTGCCAGCGCCACAGGATCAAGCCCAGCACAAGCGCCGAACCCGCCACGATCACCCCCAGATCAAAGCGCGACACGGCCAGAATATCGCCGAAGAGAAAGGCCGAGAGATCAACCCGGACCGCAGGCAGGAAGGACACGGCCACCAGCCCGAAGGCCAGCGCCGAATGTGCAAGCACGCCCAAGGTCGTGTCCATCGCCCAGCCGCGCCCCGCAAGCGTTGCCACGATCATCGCCATGACAAGCGCCACGACCAGCGTGCCGATGAAGATGCTGATCTGAAAGGCCAGCGCGAGTGCGACGCCCAGAATGGCCGCATGCGAGGTCGCATCGCCGAAATAGGCCATCCGCCGCCAGACCACGAAACAGCCCAGCGGCCCTGTGGCGCAGGCCACGGCAAGCCCGGCGAGAACCGCGCGCATCATGAAATCATCAAGCATGGTCAACCTTTTGCGCAGCAGGGGCATGCGTGCATCCATCGCCATGCGTGTGGTCATGGCTGTGCTGGTAAAGCGCAAGCGCGCCGCCTGTGCCGAGCCCGAACAGCGCGCGATATTCAGGCGCGTCGCGCACGACCTGCGGCGCGCCCTCGCAGCAGATATGCCCGTTGATGCAGATCACCCGATCCGAGGCCGACATGACCACATGCAGATCATGGCTCACCGAGAGCACGGCGCAGTCCATCTCCTGGCGGACGTCCTCGATCAGACGATAGAAGGAAGCGACGCCCGGCTGGTCGAGCCCGGCTGTGGGTTCATCAAGCATCAGGATATCGGGCGCAGAGAGCAAGGCGCGGGCCAGAAGCACGCGCTGGAACTGCCCACCCGAGAGCGTCGCCATGTTCTGCGCACTCACATCGGGCACGCCAACGCGCTCGAGCGCCGCCGCAATCGCCGCGCGGCTCTGGCGTTTGGGCAATGACAGAAAGCGCGCGACCGGCATCGGCAGGCCGGGATCGAGATGCAGGCGCTGGGGCACGTAGCCGATACGCAGCCCCTTGGCGCGGGTGATCCGACCGTGGGTCGGTGCTACCACGCCCAGAAGCGCGCGCAGGAAGCTCGTCTTGCCGGAGCCGTTCGGTCCGACAATCGTGACGATCTCGCCGCGCTCTATCGCGAAATCGATATCGGAGAGAGCCCGGCGGCCGCCATAGTTGACCGAGAGCGCCGCAGCGGAGATCAGGCTCATCCGGTTGCACCCCGGCACGCCGCGCATTGGCCCACAGCTTCGATCGTGGCGCGCTCCAGCGCGAAGCCCGCGGCCCCGGCGGCCTGTTCCAGCGCCGCGCTGACGGGCGCGGCATCGGCTTCGGTCACGCTGTTGCACTCCTCGCAGATAAGAAACGCCGCGCGATGGTCATGGCCGGGATGGGCGCAGGCCGTGAAAGCATTGAGCCGCCGGATGCGATGTGCAAGCCCGTGTTCCACCAGAAAATTCAGCGCACGATAGGCGACGGGCGGCTGACTGCCGAACCCTTCAGCGGCCAGCTTCTCAAGCACCTCATAGGCCCCGAGCGCGCCATGGGCTTGCAGCAGGATTTCCAGCGTGCGCCGCCGCACCGGCGTCAGGCGCGCACCCTGCGCCCGCGCGCGCGCTTCCGCCGAGGTCAGGATTGCCGCGACATCCGCCGCCCCGCTATGATCGGCGCAGCAGAACCCGCTCTGATCTCCAAGTGACGCCATTCGCCCTTGCCTTTGCTGTTATAGTATAACAATAGTTAGTTTAGTGATCATATAACACAAGGAGTTCCGCATGCGCTACTCGCTCGCATTGGCCTGCGCCATGATGGCCACACCGCTCGCCGCTCAGGAAGCGCGGGTGATCACCGATTTTCAGGTCACCCATTCGCTCGTGTCAATGGTGATGGGGGATGTTGGTACGCCGGGCTTGCTGCTGGATCAAGGCGGCGATCCGCATTCTTTCCAGTTGCGCCCCTCGCAGGCCCGCGCTTTGTCGGAGGCCGAGGTGATTTTCTGGGTGGGTCAGGACATGTCCCCCTGGCTTGCACGCGCCCTTTCCGGCGTGGAGGCGCGCGGGCATCTGGTGACCTTGCTTGAAGCTGACGGCGTGACCTTGCAGGACTTCGCGCATGTGCACTCGCATGACCATGGGCATTCGCATGACGATCACGGGCATTCCCACGATGACCACGGCCACTCCCATGACGATCATGGGCATTCCCACGATGACCACGGCCACTCCCATGACGACCACGGCCATTCCCACGACGATCACGGTCACTCCCATGACGATCACGGGCATTCCCATGACGACCACGGGCACTCCCACGACGACCATAGCCACTCCCACGACGATCACGGACACTCCCATGACGACCATAGCCACTCCCACGACGATCACGGACACTCCCATGACGACCATGGGCATTCCCACGATGACCACGGGCATTCTCATGACGATCATGGCCACTCCCACGATGACCATGGGCACTCCCATGACGATCATGGCCACTCCCACGATGACCACGGGCATTCCCATGACGACCACGGGCATTCCCACGACGATCACGGCCACTCCCATGACGATCACGGGCACAGCCATGACGGGACCGACCCGCATGCCTGGATGAACACCGCAAACGCCAAAGCCTGGCTCGATGTGATCGCCACCGAACTCGCCGCGCATGACCCGGAACATGCCGAGACCTTCCGAGCAAATGCCGAGGCCGCGCAGGAAGAGATCGCAGCGCTCACCAGCGAGATGGAGGAGATTCTCGCCCCGGTCGGTGATGCGGCGCTGGTCGTGTTTCACGACGCCTATGGCTATCTCGCCACGCAATTCGGGCTCAATATCGCGGGCACCATCGCGCTCGGGGATGCGGCGGCACCCGGTGCGCAGCGCCTGAGCGAATTGCGCGCGCAACTGCGCGACGCGGGCGCGGCCTGCATTTTCCCCGAGGTCAATCATTCCTCGCGCTATGTCGATCTGGTGATCGAGGGCACGGACGTGCGCGTCGGGGCAGAGCTGGACCCCGCCGGGGTGATGCTTGAGCCGGGAGTGGACCTCTACCCGACGCTCATGCGCAATATGGCGCAGGCGATTGCAGATTGCGTCGCGGGCTGAGGGCTGGACGCGGGGGGGCGCAGAGGTTAGGTCTTGAGCAGTGATCGAAAGGCGCGCGCAATGACAGACCTGCCCCCCCTCACCCTTTATCTCGCCGCCCCGCGCGGGTTTTGCGCAGGCGTTGACCGCGCCATCAAGATCGTCGAGATGGCGCTGGAGAAATGGGGCGCGCCGGTCTATGTGCGCCATGAGATCGTGCATAACAAATATGTCGTGGACGGGCTGCGCGCAAAGGGGGCGGTGTTTGTCGAGGAACTCGATGACTGCCCGAGTGACCGGCCTGTGATCTTCTCGGCCCATGGCGTACCGAAATCCGTGCCTGCCGAAGCGCAATCTCGCGAAATGCTCTATGTGGATGCCACCTGCCCGCTGGTCAGCAAGGTCCATATCGAGGCCGAGCGCCACCACGCCAACGGGCTGCAAATGGTGATGATCGGCCATGCGGGCCACCCTGAGACCATTGGCACGATGGGCCAGCTGCCCGAAGGCGAAGTGCTGCTGGTCGAGACGCCGCAGGATGTGGCAGGGCTGTCGGTCCGCGACCCCGAAAAGCTGGCCTTCATCACGCAGACCACGCTCTCGGTCGATGACACGGCCGATATTGTCGCGGCTCTGAAAGCCCGTTTCCCGGCGATCATCGGGCCGCATAAGGAAGACATCTGCTACGCGACCACCAACCGGCAGGAGGCTGTGAAGGCCATCGCGCCCAGGATCGACGCGCTTCTGGTCATCGGTGCGCCCAATTCGTCGAATTCCCAGCGGCTGGTCGAAGTCGGTCGCGCCAAGGGCTGCGCCTATGCGCAACTCGTGCAGCGCGCGACCGAGATCGACTGGCGCGCGCTGGAAGGGATCGGCAGTGTCGGGGTCACCGCAGGGGCCTCGGCGCCTGAAGAGCTGGTCAATGAAGTGATCGACGCGTTTCGCGCGCGGTTCCGGGTCGCGGTCGAACTGGTCGAGACGGCGCAGGAACGCGTCGAATTCAAGGTCCCCCGCGTGCTGCGCGAGCCTGCGTGATGATCCCGCGCGCCGCGCTGGTGCTCGGGCTGGCCGGGGTGCTGCCCTTTCTCTGGGGCGTCGGCACGCTGCTGTCGCCTGCCCTGCACAGCCTGACCCTGAACACAATTGGCCCGCGCTTCGTCGGGCCGTTTGTGCTGATCGCCTATGGCGCGGTGATCCTGAGCTTCATGTCAGGCGTGCTCTGGGGCTTCGCAGCGCGCTCGGACGCCGAGCATCGCTGGACCGGATATGCGCTCTCCACACTCCCCGCGCTCTGGGTGTTCTTCATGGTGGGCGGCGGGGCAACACGGGCCTTGCTGGCGCTGCTTTTCGGCTTTCTTGCCCTGCTCGCCCTCGATTGGCAGTTCAGCCAATGGGGGTTGACCCCGCGCTGGTGGATGCGACTTCGCATCCTGCTGACCGCCTGCGTTGCGCTGGCTCTGGTCGCAGGGCTGGTCTTGGGCTAGTGCTGGCTGCGCGCGGCAACCAAACCGCACCCCCGGGAACGTTTCAGGTCATTGTCTGACATCGCGCCTGTTTAGGACTTGCCTTTGGCCTTGATGCGCAAACACCGCTCTGGAGAAAAAGCCACATGACTGATTTGATCGCCTATACGGACGGCGCTTGTTCGGGCAATCCCGGCCCCGGCGGCTGGGGCGTTTTGATGCGCGCGACGCGGGACGGCACTGTGCTCAAGGAGCGTGAATTGTCGGGCGGCGAAGGCGACACGACCAATAACCGCATGGAATTGATGGCCGCGATCATGGCGCTGGAGACGCTGTCGCAGCCCAGCGAGATCACCATCGTGACGGACAGCGCCTATGTGAAAAACGGCGTGACCGGCTGGATCCATGGCTGGAAACGCAACGGCTGGCGCACGGCGGGCAAGAAGCCTGTCAAGAATGTGGAACTCTGGCAACGGCTTGACGCAGCGCAGGCGCAGCACCGGGTGACATGGGAATGGGTCAAGGGCCATGCGGGCCACCCGGAGAATGAACGCGCTGATGAGCTGGCCCGCGCGGGCATGGCCCCGTACAAACCGGCGCGACCATGACATTGCTGCAGGAGCTCGATTACGCCGCCGTCTTCATCTTCGCGCTGACAGGCGCGCTGGCTGCGAGCCGCGCGCAGCTTGATATTGTGGGTTTTGGCTTCATCGCCTGCCTGACGGCCGTGGGCGGCGGCACCGTGCGCGACGTGATCCTGAACCGCGATCAGGTCTTCTGGGTCGCGGATCCGGGCATGATCCTCTCAGGCCTGAGCGCGGCAGTGCTGGTCTTTTTCACGGCGCATCTGCTGGAATCGCGGCTGCGCGCGCTGGAATGGCTCGACGCGCTGGCGCTTGGGGTGGCGGTTCCGGCGGGGGTCGGGGTCGCGATGGGCATGGGGCAAAGCTGGCCCATCGTGCTGATCATGGGGGTGACGACTGGCACGCTGGGCGGGCTGATGCGCGATGTGGTCTGCAACGAGGTGCCGCTCGTGCTGAAAAAAGGCGAGCTTTATGCGACGGCTGCCCTGACCGGGGCCATCGCCGCTGTGCTCGCCGCGATAGTGACCGAGACGATGCTGGTCATTCTGCTGGCCTGCGGGGCGACGACATTCGGCCTGCGCGCAGGCTCCATGTGGTTCGGCTGGTGCCTGCCCGTCTATAAAAGCCGCCCGCCCCGCGCCTGAGCGCGCGGTCAGTCGGCGCAGCGGCGCGCGGCTTCTTCCGTGGCCGCAGTAAACCCGAAGAGCGAGAACGTGTCGCGCGTGTTGGTCCCGCGCGACGAGCGCGCCGTCAGAATGGCCTCGGCGCCTGCGCGCATGGCCGCGAAGATGCGCTGGTCATCCTCGGGCGAGCCCGCCCAAGCCCAGTCACCATCGACGAAAAGCTGAAACTCACTCGAGCCAATCTGCATGTTGACAGTCGAATCTCCGGCGAAGGGATAGCCCCCGGTAAAGGAGATTTCGGGCGTAGAGCGGTCCGGACGATAGGTGGCGAACATCAGGATATCTCCGCGACGCACCTGCACGGGCTGGCCGCCGCGTGTGTTGACGGTCTCGCGCGGGGCAGAGACGGCCCAGCATTCCTTGGGGCTCTCCTCGACGAAAACGCTCCAATCCGTTTCCGCTGCGACGCGGTTGGTGGATTCCTGCGCCTGCGCGCCCGAGACGTAACCTGTCACGGCCAACGCCATGGCAAGCGCGGCTGTTGCTCCGAATTGACTCAGTGTCGCCATCTGCTGACTGCCTCCAATTGACCTGACCCGATTTTTGCGTCACCTGAACATGCACGCTGTGACCTAGGGTTCGCGCTAGGTTGTAGCCGGAAGGCCGCGGGATTTCAAAGCCCCTTCGGCAAAAAATCGCGCAGCCGTGAGCAAGCGTGCAGCAGGAGTGATGAAAATGAGCGACACATCGCGTCAGCCCGCGCGGATCGACGACGGGGCCATCCCCATGATCGCCCTAAGGCGGGGGGATATTCTCGAAAGCCTGCATCACGGTCACGCCGTGGTTGCCCGCGACACAGGCGAGATCATCGAGCACTGGGGCCGGGCCGGGGCGCTGATCTATCCGCGCTCAAGTTGCAAGATGCTGCAAGCCCTGCCGCTTCTGGAGAGCGGCGCGGGCGATGCCCTGACGCCCGCGCAACTCGCGCTCGCCTGCGCGTCACATCAGGGGGCCGCGATCCATGTCTCACAGGTCGCGCGCTGGCTAGAGGGCTTAGGTCTTGGCGAGCCCGATCTGCGCTGCGGCTGTCAGGCCCCACAGGACTTGTCAGAACGTGACCGGCTGATCCGCGACCATGCCCAGCCCTGCCAGTTGCACAACAATTGCTCCGGCAAACATGCGGGCTTTCTGATGCTCAACCAGCATCTGCGCGGTGATGCGGAATATACGCTGCCCGACCACCCAGTGCAGCGCGCAGTCCGCGCGAGTTTTGAGGAAGTCACGGGCATGACCTCGCCCGGTTTCGGCATTGACGGCTGCTCGGCCCCGAATTTCGCAACCGGGCTCGATGCCTTCGCCCGCGCGCTTGCGCAATTTGCCGGGGCATCCGGGAACGGCGATGCCCGCGCCCGCGCCATGGTGCGGCTGCGCGAAGCGATGATGGGGCATCCTGACCTTGTGGCAGGCGAAACACGCGCCTGCACGGAGCTGATGCGCGCCATGGGCGGCAAGGTCGCGGTCAAGATGGGGGCTGAGGCCGTTTTCGCCGCAATCCTGCCCGAGCAGCGCCTCGGCATCGCGCTCAAGATCGTCGACGGGGGCGTGCGCGCAGCCGATGCGGCGATGACCGCGCTTCTGATCCGGCACGGGGCGCTCGACGCGGATCATCCTGTGGTCGCGCGCTACCTCGGCCCGCTGCGCAACTGGAACGGGCTGACCGTAGGCGAGACGCGGCGCGCTGACGGTTTCGCATGAAGCAGATGTGATACCGCAAACGTTGCTGCATCGCAGCATCGCGCCTTTATCTGCACGGATCGCTGGTGTATGCGGGATGGGTAGACAAATCAGGGGAAAGCGATGTTCAAGTTTCTGTTCGGCGACAAATCAGCTTCGGTTCAGGTCAAGAAGGAAACCCAGCGCGAGACTGTGCTGCGGGCGCAAAAAGAGTTGAACGCGGTGCTCTCGACGCTCTCTCCCAAGGCGCGCATCACGATCTACCCCGAAGAAGGGACGCTCACGATAGAATTGCCCGAGCAGATGCCCGATGAGGCCAAGGCCCTGCCCGCACCTGCGCCGACCCCTGCCGCAGAACCCCCGGCAGCCAAGGCCAACGAGGAAAAGCCGGAAGCTCCGAAGGACATGCCGACCGAGACCCCGGCTGACAGCGCAGAGAAGACCCCACCAAAGTCGTGATCTGGCAGCGCTCACAGCGGGACTTGCCCTGATGGGCATGCTCGTCTAGCGTCTGCGCAAAATGTCGCAGCGGAGGACGACCATGACGGAGAAAGAGCCCGGTTTTGACACATTGCAGATCCATGCTGGCGCGCGCCCCGATCCGGCCACAGGCGCGCGGCAAGTTCCGATCTATCAGTCAACCGCCTTCGTGTTCCGCGATGCCGATCATGCCGCTGCGCTCTTCAACCTGCAGGAAGTCGGCTATATCTACTCGCGCCTGACAAATCCCACAGTCGCGGCGCTGCAAGAACGCATGGCGACACTCGAAGGGGGCGCGGGGGCCGTGTGTTGCTCTTCCGGCCATGCGGCGCAACTGATGGCGCTCTTCCCGCTGATGGCGCCGGGGCGCAATATCGTCGCCTCCAACCGGCTCTATGGTGGCACGGTCACGCAATTCAGCCACACGATCCGCCGGTTCGGCTGGTCCGCGACCTTCGTGGATTTCGACGATCTCGACGCAGTGGAGGCCGCGATTGACGACAACACCCGCGCCGTGTTTTGCGAATCCATCGCCAATCCCGGCGGCTATATCACCGATCTCGACGCAATCGCCGCGATTTCGGACAGCGCCGGGGTGCCGCTCATCGTCGATAACACCACCGCAACGCCCTATCTCTGCCGCCCCATCGAGCATGGCGCGACGCTCGTTGTCCATTCGCTGACCAAATATCTGACCGGCAACGGCACTGTCACCGGCGGCGCGATCATCGATTCGGGCAAGTTCAACTGGTCGAACGGCAAATTCCCGGCCATGTCCGAGCCCGAACCGGCCTATCACGGCCTGAAATTCCACGAGACCTTCGGCCCGCTGGCCTTTACCTTCAATTCCATCGCCATCGGCCTGCGCGATCTGGGCATGACGCTGAACCCGCAGGCCGCGCATTACACGATGATGGGGATCGAAACCCTGTCCCTGCGGATGGAGAAACATTGCGCCAATGCGATCAAGGTCGCGCAGTGGCTGGAGCAGGATCCGCGCGTGGCGCATGTCACCTATGCCGGGCTGCCCTCCTCGCCTTATCATGGGCGGATGGCGAAAATCTGCCCGCGCGGGGCGTCGTCGCTCTTCACCTTCGCGCTGAAAGGCGGCTATGACGCTTGTGTGCGGCTGATCGATTCCGTCAATCTTTTCAGCCATGTGGCGAATCTGGGCGACACGCGATCGCTGATCATCCACTCGGCCTCGACCACCCATCGGCAACTGACCGAGGCGCAACAGATCGCCGCCGGGGCCGCGCCGGATGTGGTGCGTCTGTCCATCGGGCTGGAAGACCCCGATGATCTGATCTCCGATCTCGATCAGGCGCTGGGTTGAGGCGTGGATCGGACCTTTGCGGCACATCCTGCGCCGCTCATGGGCGATTTTTCGCCCTGTCATCACGTTATGAGGGTTTTGTGACTCCCGAAACGCCCGCAGAATGTGCTAAAGGCGCAGTATGAAAACAAATTTTGCATTAGGTCTGACGGATGACGGCATAACCCTGTGGCAGCGTGACCCCAGCGGTTGGTTGCGCGTGGGCGCAGTCGCAACGGATGCGGCCGATCTTGACGACCAGATGGCCGGGCTCGCGAAAATCGCGCAGGCGATGGCCCCGGACGGGGTGCGCACCAAGCTGGTTGTCCCAGATGATATGTTGCTCACCTGCGATCTCGCTGTCTCGGCGCGCAATCAAGAGATGCAAGCGCATGAGATCCGCGCTCAGCTATCCGGTCGCACCCCCTACCCTGTCGAAGAGTTGGATTTCGACTGGACCGCCGATGACGGCAAGGCGCATGTCGTCGTTGTCGCGCGCGAAACGCTGATCGAGGCCGAGGATTTCGCCCGCACGCATGGGCTAAATCCGGTCAGCTATGTCGCGGCCCTGCAGGATGCGGCTTTCGGGCGCGAACCCTTCTTCGGCACAACGCGCTGCGCGCGCGAGTTTATCGGCGACCCGTCCGCGCTGGAACGCGATCAGGATGTGTTGCGAGAAACCGGGATCGCAACCTTGCCGGACCCGGAATTGCTCGACGAGGCCCCGTTAGATCCGGAGCCCGTTTCCCCCGAGGTCGTGGAAACAGTGGAGCCTGACGCACCCGAGGCGCGTGCCACACAGCCGGATGCAGACCAACCCGAGGCCGCGCCCCCGATGGAGCCAGGCGCGGATGACGCGCCCGCCTCGTCGCCCGCCGATGCCAGCGAGGAGAAGGCCGAGGAGACAACCGAGCAAGCTGCGGCAGAGACGCAAAGCCCTGCGGAGCTGCGCAAAGCGGCTTTGTTGGCGAAACTGACCGCCGGGAAATCGGATACTGCAGCCGCTGCGACGTCCAAGCCAGCCCCCCCTTCATCCAAAGCCGACACGAGCGCCAAAGCTGTTGCCCCAAAAGACGACGCTGCCGCTTCTTTCCGCTCACGCAGGGCCAATGCACCAGAGCCTGCCCCTGCGACCGCGGCAGCGACAGGCCAATCAGGGCGCGCTCAGAAAACCGCGCTGGGTCGCGCCCTCGACGCGGCCAAAAATGTGGGTCTTGCCAAGAGCTTTGGCGCACGCGAGGCCAAAGACCCCGTATCCAAGGGGGACGCGGGCGCAACCACGACCGCGATGCCAAAAGTCGAGATCCCGCCGCGCAAGGACCCTCTGGAAACGCTGCGCAGTCACGGGACGCGGGACTCGGCCAGCGAAGCCGAGCGCATGACTATTTTCGGAGCCCGCGAGACTGGCGGACAGGAACTGTCCTCGCAGCGGCGCACCCTCATGGTCCTTGGCGGGGTCGGGTTATTGCTGGTGGCTGTCGCTCTTTGGGCCGCTTATTTCACCTTCACGGGTCGGGACAGCGTCGAGATCGCGCAGGACACGGATCTCGGGAGCGAAGAGGTCGCCTTGGCCGAGCCATTGGCGCCGGAAAGCGATGCGGATCAGGTAAGCTCTGAAGAGATCGAGGCTGCATTGGGGCTCGAAAATGCGGCTGGGCAAGTGCCCCTGCCGCCGGGCGATCAGGACATCGCCGAAGACAGTCAGGCGCTTGACCAGCATGATGACGCTGCGGCTTTCGATACCGAAACGACTGCGGGGCGCGTGGCTGTCCTGCGCTCATCCTCACTGCTCGCACCGCAGGACGCCGTGCCGCTGCCCAATGCGCCTGATGCGCCGCTACCTTTCGCGGAGCAATCGCAGGCCCCGTCGCGGCAGGATCTGGCGGCGCTCGCGGCAGAGCCTGAGGCTGAGCCGGACATGACCGAAGAGACGGGCCTGATCGAATCGCTCTTGCCGGAAGGGGAAGACGCGCTTGAGATCGTGGTGAGTGAGGGCACGCCGCCGGCCATCCCGCCCGTCCGGCCGGAGGGTATCGCACCCGAACCTGTCGCGGCGGAGCCGGATGCCGCGCCCGCGCCCGAGACTGAGCCTGTGGCCGAGGCCGAGCCCGCCCCAGAAGCTGACTTGACCCCGCCCGAAACCGCGCTTGCTCCGCAGCCCATGGATGAAAGCGATCTGGTCATCACTGTAACCGAAGGCAGTCCGTCGGCCGTGCCGCCCGCCCGTCCGGCCAGTGTCTTGCAGGACCCACCACCCGCGCCGAATGCTCCGCCGGCAGAGGACGCCGATGCGCAGGAAAGCGCGGAGCCCGAAATACCCGAAAGCGCGCTGGACGACGATCAAGCGACCCTTGCCACGCCGCCTCCGGGCGGCGTTGCGCTTACCGCCCTGCGCCCCGAAAGACGTCCACAAACAGTCTTGGACGCTGCACCGGCTGATG
>PXDM01000321.1 GCA_003565055.1 Paracoccaceae bacterium | reverse complement strand
GACCAGCGCATGCAACTGCCGCGCGGCCTCGCGGAAATCGCGGTCAAAGCCCGTGACCACCAGATCGGCTTCGGCCGGGTCAGGGGTCCAGATGAAATGGTCGTCCAGATGGCGGCGGAAGACATCATAGGCCAGCGGCGTGCGGTTGGCATGTTTTCCGAACAGGCAGACCCGGAGGGGGGCGCCCCGGGCGAATGCCGGGGTCGCGACCGCTGTATCCGGCGTGGTCCCGGCCGGATCGGCCGGGGCGAGCTGGGGCAATGCGCGCCCGCTGCGTTTGAGCGCGCGGGACAGGGCCGCATCAAAATGCGCCTGCACAGCCGCATCCGTGCAGCGCCGCCGCGCCGCCGTGAGTGCCGCAGCCGGGCCAGAGGAGACGCCAAGCGCGTCAAGCGCTGCCTCTGGCTCAAGCAGCAACCGGCCGCTCCATGAAATCAGCAGGTGCCGGGCCGAGGGCGCACTGTCGGGCGTCCCCGCGCCTGACTGTTCGCCGCGGGAGGCATGTGCCAGCATGAATTCCAGCAGGTCGCTGACAAAGAACGGGGCGCCATAGAGCAGCCAGAGCTGACGCATCGCATGGCGCATGCTGGCCAGACGCTCCGGATCGGCGGCAATGGCGGCCAGACGGTCCGGCAGGGCGCGGATATCCTCGGGCGTTTCCTTGCAAAAGATCGCGGCCAGATCCCACAGGCGGCGATCCCCCGGCGGCGCCCAGCTATCGGCCAGAATGACGGGTATTGCGCCCGCCTCCAGCGCTTCCCAGAGCCGGATCGAATTCGGCCCGGTTCCTGAAGGACACAGCGCGAAGGTGCTGTTGCACAGCGCCGCGCGGAATTCCTCGGACGCGGCGCTGTCGACAAATGACCCATTGCCGTCATCCTGCGCTGTCTTGCGGACCTGCAGATCATAGACGACACGTTGATAGTGCCAGCCGTCCCGCCCCCGGATCAACCCGCGCGGGTCAGTCGCCAGATGCTCCAGTATCCAGCTGCGGGCCTGCGTGAGATAGAACTTGTTGGCCTTTGCCCCGATGAAGGAGAACAGGTATTCGCGCGGGGCCGCATCCGATGCGGACGGATCCTCCGGGCGGGCCTCGGGGGTCTGGACCGGATAGAGCGGGAAAGGATGAAAGCGCGGCCCGCCCCCGGCAGCGTCACTGCTCAGATCGTCCCGGGTTGTATGGACCCAGAAAACATCCTGAATGCCCGCCTGCCGGAACAGATCCGCATAGTCGCGGGCCAGGATATGCTGACAAACGGTCACTTTGCGCCGGTCTGATGGCAAGAGCGCGCAGAGCGCCTCGAAACGGTCCATGAGCGCATGGCGATCCGGGACGCCGGTCTTCAGTTTGTCGATCAGCGTGGCCCAGGGAAAGGCGACATACAGGACCTCTTGTGGCGTATCCGCCAGCAGCGCGGAGAGGCGCGCAAAGGCATGCTGCTCCGTGATGGCGGGAAACTGCCAATGCGAATCCATGCCCATGATTGCGTGTCTATGCACCAGCCACTCGGGGCCTGTGTCATCGTGCATGGGGGGCGTTACGCGGCGGTCTGTATCTTCCCGCACAGGGTCGGCTGCCCGCAGGGGCGGGGCGACGCTGTGTCCCTGGTCCGGGGAAATGGGCGGGGCATGTTTGCCTTGCCGCTGCAGCACGCGGCGGGCGGCGGTCATGTCGACAGGCGCGTCCTGCAGTCGCAGCCCGGTGGCCATGCCGCTGTCGCACAGCACCTGGCGGCGGATATCGCCTGCCTCCAGCAGGGCGCGCAACTCCGCATGACGGGCATCGAGCGGCATATGCGCATTGATTTCGGCCAGATACGCTGCAGTCTGATCCGGCGCGGAGGGCGCGGCAGCCAGCGGGACCCGGGCCTGAACCAGCATCGCCCTTTGCGCAAATGCGCGCCACAGGGCCCAGTCCCCGGCCAGCCCGAAAGACGCGAAAACCGATCCCGGATCCGCCGCCTCCCAGAGCCATTTGCGAAAGAACGTGCCCTCGGGCCGGACCCGGGGCCAGTGCAGCCCGTCGCACAGACCGGCGCGGATGGCCCGGGACGGCAAGGCGGGCTCGTCAATGTTTGCAAGCATGTCGCCTTGCAGGACCGCGACCGCCCCGCTCAGCCAGGCCAGATCCTGCGCATTGAACTGCTGGCAGACCGACGCGACCTGCGCCAGCGCGCCGGGCATCAGCACGTCACCGGCATGTATCCAGGACATGAACGGATCATCCGGCAGATCCAGGCTGCCAAAACCACGCAGCAGGGCTACGGACAGTCCCTCATCGGGCCCGGAGCTCCAGGTAAAGCGGATTCTGTCGCATTGCAGCGGGAAATCGCCTGTGCAGAGGCGCTTGTCCCAGGCCCTCAGCCGGTCGATCGTGCCATCACTCGAGCCGTAATCCTGCACATGATAGCGGATGGCAAACCGCCCGGCCTGCGAGACGACGCTCATGATCGTGCGATCAATGCGTTCGGCCGCGTCAAGGGACGGGGTGACAAGGGCAATACTGGGCACCATGCGCTATTTCATCCCACGTTTTTCCGGATCGGCCAGCATGACATCCCGTACCCGGCCCATCGCCTGCGCTCGGGTCGCGCGGTCTTAGCAAGCGGACCCCGGACGCGCAACCAGACACGCCCGGCCTGCTCTGCTCTGCGCTGCAGCAACACTATTGCCTCTCGCCCCGGTGCTTGCTAGGCCTCGGAGCTGGTGACAGTCTGCAAACCTTCGCGGAAACGGCCGATCTTTCAGACATGCTTTCGGGGCTCTCATGACCAAACGCGCACTCATCACCGGCATTACCGGTCAGGACGGCAGCTATCTGGCCGAATTTCTGTTGCAGAAGGGCTATGAGGGCCACGGGATCAAGCGCCGCGCCTCGATGTTCAACACCCAGCGGATCGACCATATTTATGAGGACCCGCATGAAAGCCACCAGCGCCTGAAGCTGCATTACGGCGATCTGAGCGACAGCTCCAACCTGACGCGCATCCTG
>PXDM01000422.1 GCA_003565055.1 Paracoccaceae bacterium | reverse complement strand
CGTTCATGACTTCGACCCTGCAGCAAGAGGCCAGCCGCAAATTCGGCATGGGCGCGAAACATTGCATGAGCACGGCGCAGCGGCTCTATGAAGCGGGCTACATCACTTACATGCGGACTGACGGCATCGACATGGCCCCCGAGGCGGTGATGGCTGCGCGCGATGTGATCAAGGATCGCTACGGCGCGGACTATGTGCCGAAATCCCCACGCATGTATAAAAACAAGGCCAAGAACGCGCAGGAAGCGCATGAATGTATCCGGCCCACGGATATGGCGGTCAGCCCTGACAAGCTGAAAATCACCGATAGCGACCAGCGCAAGCTTTATGATCTGATCTGGAAACGCACGATTGCGGGGCAGATGGAGGCCGCAAGGCTGGAGCGCACGACCGTCGAGATCGGGTCCAAGGATGGGCAGGTGGGCCTGCGCGCGACAGGTCAGGTGGTGTTGTTCGATGGCTTCCTGAAAGTCTATGAGGAAGGCCGCGATGATGTCGTCGATGATGACGACAAGCGCCTGCCGCAGATGGCTGAAGGCGACGCGCTCGACAAGCGCTCGGTCACGCCAGAGCAGCATTTCACCCAGCCGCCGCCGCGCTACACCGAAGCGACGCTGGTCAAGCGGATGGAAGAGTTGGGCATCGGGCGGCCCTCGACCTATGCCAGCATCGTGACCACGATTCAGGATCGCGGCTATGTCACCAAGGACAAGAACCGCCTGATCGCGCAGGATAAAGGGCGGCTGGTCACGATCTTTCTGATCAATTATTTCCGCCGCTATCTGGAATATGATTTCACAGCCGCGCTGGAAGAACAGCTTGATGACGTCTCCGCGGGCGATCGTGATTACAAGGATGTGCTCGACCGCTTCTGGCGCGATTTCTCGGCCGCTATTGCCGAGACATCCGAGCTGCGTATCACCGAAGTGCTGGAAAAGATCGACGAGGTGCTGGCCCCCCAGCTCTATCCACCGCGCGAGGATGGCAGCGACCCGCGTGTCTGCCCGAAATGTGGGGCCGGGCGGCTGAACCTGAAAACCGCGCGCTCCGGCGGGGCGTTTATCGGCTGCAACAATTACCCTGACTGCCGCTATACCCGCCCGATCTCGGGCGAGGAGGGCGATGCGGAGCTGTCAGGCGATGGCAAACTTCTCGGCCATGACGCGGGCGACCCGATCAGCCTGCGCACAGGGCGTTTCGGCCCTTATGTGCAGCGCGGCGAAGCCACGAAAGAAGAGCCCAAACCACCCCGCGCGTCGCTGCCCAAAGGCTGGGAGGTCGAGAGCATTGATCTGGAACGCGCGCTTATGCTTCTGTCCCTGCCCCGTCCGGTCGGCCCGCATCCCGAGGATGGCGAGTTGATCGAGGCCGGGATCGGGCGCTATGGCCCCTTTGTGAAACATGGCAAGAAATACGCCAATCTGCCTGACGTCGATGAGGTCTTCACAATCGGCATGAACCGCGCGGTCGAGGTGTTGGCCATGAAACCCATGCGCGGGCGCGCGGCGGCGGCAGAGCCGTTGAAGAGCCTGGGCGATCACCCGGATGGCGGCGCGCTGAATGTGATGAAGGGGCGCTATGGGCCTTATGTGAAGTGGGAAAAGGTCAATGCGACCTTGCCCAAGGACATGGCCCCCGAAGACATCACGCTGGAACAGGCGATTGAGCTGGTGAATGCCAAGGCGGGGGCGAAGAAAAAGAAAGCGCCCGCGAAGAAGCCCGCGGCGAAAAAGGCTCCGGCCAAGAAGCCTGCCGCGAAGAAACCAGCGGCCAAATCCGCGAAGAAAGCCGCCGAATAGCGCTTTGCAGGCGCAGCGGTTGACTTCGCCGCAGCGCCGCGTCACAAAATCCCCAGCAGATTTGACAGGGGGATAGAGAGCATGAAGAAGGTCTACGGCTCGGCGCATGAGGCGCTGGAGGGGCTGTTGTTTGACGGCATGACGATTGCGGCGGGGGGCTTTGGTCTCTGCGGCATTCCGGAACTCCTGATCGACGCCATCCGCGAGGCGGGCACGAAAGACATCACTGTCGCCTCGAACAATTGCGGGGTGGATGATTTCGGGCTGGGCGTGCTTTTGAAGACCCGCCAGATCCGCAAGATGATGTCGTCTTATGTCGGCGAGAATGCCGAATTCATGCGCCAGTACCTATCGGGCGAGCTGGAGCTGGAATTCAACCCGCAGGGCACGCTCGCCGAGCGCATGCGCGCGGGCGGTGCGGGCATTCCCGGTTTCTACACGAAAACCGGCGTCGGCACTGTGATCGCCGAGGGCAAGGAACACAAGGAATTCGGCGGCGAGACCTATATTCTGGAGCGCGGCATTTTCGCGGATCTCTCCATCGTCAAGGCGTGGAAGGCCGACACGACCGGCAACGCGATCTTCCGCAAGACCGCGCGCAACTTCAACCCGCCTGCGGCCAAATGCGGCAAGGTCTGCGTGATGGAGGTCGAGGAGATCGTCGAACCCGGCACGCTGGACCCCGATGCGATCCATCTGCCGGGAATTTATGTGCATCGGCTGATTCAGGGCCAGCACGAGAAACGCATCGAACAGCGCACAGTGCGCGCGGCATAAGGAGGGCTTGAGGATGGCTTGGGACCGCAACCAGATGGCCGCACGCGCGGCGCAGGAATTGCAGGACGGGATGTATGTCAACCTCGGGATCGGGATCCCGACGCTGGTGGCGAATTACATCCCCGAGGGCGTGCAGGTGACACTGCAATCGGAAAACGGGATGCTTGGCATCGGCCCCTTCCCGACCGAGAATGAGGTCGATGCTGACCTGATCAATGCAGGCAAGCAGACCGTGACCGCCCTGCCCCACACGGCCTATTTCGACAGCGCCGAAAGCTTCGCGATGATCCGCGGCGGCAAGATCAACATGGCGATTCTGGGCGCGATGGAAGTGGCCGAGAACGGCGATATCGCGAATTGGATGATCCCCGGCAAGCTGGTCAAAGGCATGGGCGGCGCGATGGATCTGGTCGCAGGCGTG
>PXDM01000039.1 GCA_003565055.1 Paracoccaceae bacterium | reverse complement strand
TCGCTGGCATATTGCATCTGTTGCAGCACAGCCTGGCTGATCCCGAGATCAGCATCGTTGACGCGTTGCCACGCCCAAGGCCGGGCCCGTGTATCGACATGGTCGCGCAGATTGTCGTTGAAGAAGGTGTCGATGAGCCCGCCGGGGGCGAAAAGCCGGGCAAAATCCCGCAACGCGACATCGGCCTGCGCCTGACGACTGAACGGATAGCGGTTGTCCAGCGCCTGTTCGCAGAAGGGCAGCACCTGCGATTGCCATGTGCTGTTGATCGAGGCGCGGGTGCCATCCGCGGTGATACCCGATGATCCGGTGGTGATCTGCGTGGCCCAGCGCGGGATCGGTCCGGCCAGCCGATTGGCCGCCTCCTGAAAGCGCACGATTGCGGTTGCGTCGCTTGCGCCCAGACCGCCGGAGAAAGACAGTTTGTTGAGCTCCTGATAGACCTCCGTGAGCCGGCCCATCAGTTCCGAAAGTTGCGATGGCTGGCCCTGAGGCTCTTCCACCAGCGCTTGCAACCACTCGAACCGCTCCTCGACATAGCTGCCCGGCGGGCTGGGCGGGGCACCACCCTGAACCTCGGCCGCGCCTTGCAATGCGCTCAGAAACATCTGACTGCGGCTGCTGAGTGAGGATTGCAATTCAAGCGCGCCGATCTCGCGCGCGCCGTCGGCCAGCGCGTCCGTGCCGCCCGGGCCGCGCTCTTCGGTCAGCCGCGTCTCGTCGGCCACGGCGTTGAGGATGTTGACCAGAGGGGATGTGGGCCCGGACAAGACATTCGTGATTTCCACCGCATGGCTCAGGCTTTCCATCGGAATGATGTCGATATCGCCGAGGATCTGGTCATAGCGGGAAATGTAGTCGTTGTAATAGAGATCAAGCACATCGCGGCTCATTGCCAGCAGCGCAGCCTCGCTCTGTTCGCTCTCGCCGCGCTCACCCAGAACCCAGCTTTCGCTCTGGATGCGTTGCGCCACGCCCAACGCTTCATCAAGGAAAACCGTGTTGAACCCGTTATAGGTAAAGATACCCTCGATACCCTCGCTCAGCGGTTTGCCGGACGAGCGCACGATCACACGCGAAATTGCCGGACCACCGATATCGGTGAGCCGCCAGGCGGGCAGCTCCTTGGCGCGGGTCGAGTTGATGATGCTGTTATAGACCCGTTGCGCCAGTGGCATTTCCGTCAGGAGCGTCTGTACCTGATCCACCAACGGCCCATTGAGCCCTATCTTGTCCATCGGCTGCGACAGCAGCGCTTCCAGATGCGCCTCGAGATCAGAGCGCAGCTGCTCACGCCCGGGCCCGGAATAGGCCACGGACCAGTCGAGTTCCATCCATTCGCGCACGAGGTTCCGGCTCATCGGCCCCTGCTGGCCGAGCATGAGATAGATTTTCAAGGCTTCGTAGAGAAAATCGGTATTGTTCATGTTGGCCTGGATCTGCTCTTCGAGGCGCAGCAGCAGGCGGGGCAGGAAGTGCTGATTGAGGGCCGCGCGATAGGTTTGAGCAGCCTGATTGCCGATGATCTTGCCCTGATAGAGCCCATAGGTGAGCTCGCGATCGGGGCCCGGATCCGACAGGGTGGGGTTGGCCGGCATGTCGCGCAGTATGTTGAGGGCGGGCACCACACCGGGCAGGTCGCTGTCGGCGATGGGGCTGGGCGGGATTTCCGATGCGGCCTCGCGATATGCCCGCACCTGCTCCGCCGCCTCGGCCAGCAGCGCGCTGTTGCCCATATAGCTGCGCACCCAAAGCGCGCTGATGCCAACCGCTGCCAGCACGGCCGCCGCGACCGAGACGCGCCTTGCCCAGCGGTAGCGGCGTTCGACCTTGTCATCGGCGCTGACCAGTCCGGCCTCGGGAAAGACCACACCCTCGAAAAGGCGTGTCAGGAAGAACGACCGCCCGGTGCCTCGCCCACTGCCGATGGCCTGCCGTCCGATGCCGAAATTGCGCGCCATTCCCATCATCAGCCGGTCAATGGGCGTCCCCTCCTGCGTACCGGAAGCGAAGTAGACCCCACGCAGAAGATGGCGCTTCTCGAACCTGTTGTCTTCGAAGACATCTTCCAGAAAGGCCCGCGCCGTGCCGCGCACCGATGCGACCTGCCCGGGAAAGCCCGCGATGAGGCTGCGGCGCTGGTGATCGGTCTCCTGCTGCATGCGCTCCAATGACTGCGCGTTGAGTTGGCCCAGCAGCAACCCGAATTCCTCGTCGAAGGCGGAGACGGGATTGAGTTCCGCCTTGGTCTTCTTGGGCAAGGGAAGGGTGAAGCCCCAAACCTGCTCGCGCTCCTCCTTGCCCATGGACTCGAAGAATTCCGTGAAGCCCGCGATCAGGTCCGATTTGGTGAAGAGCACATAGACCGGAAAGCGCACGCCCAGCACATCACGCAATTCATGCAGGCGCCGCCGGATGGCGGCGGCGTGATTCTGCCTTGTGACCTCATCCTGAAGGGAAAGATCCGAAAGCGAGATCGCCACGACTGCCCCGTTGATGGGCTGTCGCTTGCGGTATTTCTTCAGCAATCTGAGAAAGCCCAGCCAGCCCGCGTTATCCTCGCTTTCATCACTGTCCTGCGTGGTATAGCGGCCGGCCGTGTCGATCAGCACGGCATCGTTGGTGAACCACCAGTCGCAGTTGCGCGTGCCGCCCACACCGCCGATGGCATTCTTTCCCAGATCATTGACCAGCGGAAATTTCAGCCCGGAGTTCACGATCGCCGTGGTCTTGCCGGCGCCGGGCGGGCCGATGATCACATACCAGGGCAACTGGTAAAGGTGCATCCGGCCCAGCTTTGACTTGCGCAGGGCGTTCAGGGCCGTGCGCAGCTTGTCCTTCAACTCGGTCAGTTCGGCAATGACCAGTTCGTCACTCTCATTTCCGTCATCCACCGATTCGACGATTTCCTCGGCCATCGCCTGATCACGTTTCGAGCGGCGCAGAACGATCAGAAGCAGGATGCTGAGCGCAAGCAACAGGATGATGCCGATGGCAAT
>PXDM01000115.1 GCA_003565055.1 Paracoccaceae bacterium | reverse complement strand
TGGGCGTCTTGCGTGAGCGTGTTGCCGAAGGCGATCTGCTCGGGGTCGTGGCCTGTCACGAGCATGTCGGATTTGCAGATGCCGAAGGACTCGCCGTTGAGCTCCTGACCGAAGAGCTCGACGCGGATTGCGTCGTTGAAATCCGTCAACGCCTCTTCGGTCAGGGCGAGCATGCCGCCCGTCCCGCAAGCAGGGTCGTAGACTTGTCGGATGATGCCGCGCCCTGTGAGTTTGCTATCGTCGTTGGCGATGAGCAGATCAACGATCAAGCGAATGACTTCGCGCGGGGTAAAATGTTCACCGGCGGTTTCGTTTGAGATTTCAGAGAAACGCCGGATCAGCTCTTCGAATAGATACCCCATCTCGATGTTGCTGATCGTGTCGGGGTGCAGGTCTATTTCGGAAAAACGCTCAAAGACATTCCAAAGAATGCCCCCATCCTTTAGGCGCTTGAGTTGATCCGTGAAGAGAAACTTGTCGAGGAATATGTCGCGGACGTTGGGCGAGAATTTGGTGATGTAATCGACAAGGTTCTGGTGGAGCTGACCAGGGTCCTGCCCCTTGAGCTTGGAAAACGTGAATGCGGACAGGTTGTAAACCTTCACGTTATTCCCGACCGCACCAAAAAGGATCATGTCACGGGTTGGCTCGTCCACACCGTCGGGTAACGATTTCTCGGCTTCCAGCACGGCGTCCTTGCTGGCTTCGAGAATGCAGTCCAGACGGCGCAGCACGACGAACGGCAGGATCACCTTGCCGTATTCAGATTGCTTGAAGTCGCCGCGCAGAATTTCGGCGATGGACCATACGAATGATCCGAGATTCTGAATGTCCGTGCTTGCCATCTTCAACTATCGCCCCCGTTGTGCTTTTTGCCGACGATAGCAGCCATGTCCTGTGCCTGCATCCAGAATTCGGCACAACCTCAAGTTATCCACAAGGCAAGAGATCAACGGCGCGCAGTCCGGTGCCCGTGCAGTGACAGCGCATCAGGCTGATGGTCTGCGTGCATGGACGGCAGCGGACCTTTGATCGGGTCCAGCGCCGACGCTGGCGGCATCCAAACGGCGGACGTTTGGTCGGGGATGCAAGGGGTGTGACATGCCCCTGCTCGATGGGATGGGTCCAGGGCAAGGGCAGCGCGAAAGCTCCCTTCCATGGTCTCGATGAAGTCGTCTCCATGAAATGGTCAGGGGTCTTGGGGGCAGGAACGCCCGCCAAGTCGATGGGGTGCAGGGGAGCGCCGAAGGCTCCCTTGCGAGTGGGTTTCAAGGGGCGGCGATACGGCCTTTGATCCATGGTTCGGTGCAGGTGGAGAGGGACGTCTCCAAGTCCTGCGAGTGGTTGACCGGCGATACGGTCTGCTGGCTCTGGAACGGGCTCAATGCCCTGAAAGAGCCACGGGCTGGGGGATGCAACGGGGGCGCGCAGCGGCCCCCTTGCCAAGATGGTGTTGTAGTACAACACACATCTTGCGGTCGCTCTTATTCTCTGCCGGATGACAAAATGTAATACATTTAGGCACTTGTACTACAGACGCCAACCGGAGGCTACAAGCACATAGCGGGCCACTGTCGGGGTCGGCTGCGTTTGCGCGCTTTTTCTGATACCATCTCTCCAGCAAGACTTGGCATCAAGGAGTCCTGTCATGAAGATTTGGTCGAAGCCGTTTATCCTTACCGCCGCATTTGTCGCCGCTATGATCCTGCCAAACACCGTCAGCGCCGGAAGCGATTTCACCGGTGTCTGGCAACCCTACAGCCGTCCTGCGGAATGGCTCGGCGCGATGACGGTTGCACCTGACCGTCTGAGTTTCGCATACGGGCCGCAAGCAGGTCTTGAACCCGTGCGTGCGGGCGGCAGCATTTTTCGCATCGTCGCGCCACAGGGCGATGCCTTCACTGAGTGCGGTGAGCAGCCCATCGATTATGTCGGCTTTCACGTTCTCGATAACGGGCAACTAGCGCGGCTTTATTACAGCGCCGATACACCGCCTGCCGAACCCACGGGCAGCGGCGTAATGGAGGTCACGCGCCTCGGGGCGTGCTCGGTGATGTTCTACGTTCGGTGATGATCACGAGGCAGGCTGAACAGTGCGCGGCCCCTGCGAGGAAAGTGCAAGGCGCGCCTCACGCGGGCGCATCTATTTTCGCGGCATGATCAGTACAGGATGACCCATGCCGAACCAAGACCCCTTTCAGGATGACCTGCCGCGTGGCGTGCGCGGGCTGGCCCTGCGCTACCAGGCACCGCCGCAAGCCATGTGGGCAAGCACGGACGCGATCCTGAAAAGCCGTGCCTTGGCCTATGATCCTGAGGACCCCGGCGACAAGGTTCTGGTCGGTGCGGTCGGCGACCGGCTGATCGGGATCGCGGATGACCGGCACCTTATGACGGTCGCCGGTTCGCGGGGCGGCAAGTCTGTGGCGATCATCGCCAACCTGCTCTGCTATCGCGGTTCGGTTATGTGTACCGATCCGAAGGCGGAACTGGCCAGCATCACGGCGGCGCAGCGCGCGCGGCTTGGGCAGAAAGTCTGCATCCTTGATCCATTCGAGCGGTGTGATCCCGCAGTCGCCAAGTATCGGGCATGCTATAACCCTCTCTCGGTTCTCGACCCTGACTCAGACACGATCATCGAAGATGCGGGACTAATTGCCGATGCGCTCGTCATCGCCAGCCCCGACCAGAAAGAACCGCATTGGGACGAGAGCGCGCGCAATTTCATCGAAGGGCTGATCCTGCATGTCGTCACGGCGCGGGAATTCTCCGGCGTGCGAAACCTGATCACCGTGCGCACCCTCATACGGGATGCGCTGATCGCAGAGCCACGCGCCGCGCTCGACCCTGAGCTGGAGGGCTTTTGCAAGATCGAGTACACGATGCTGCAAAATGCCGAACGGCTCAAGGCCCAAGACGAATTCGATCCGGTGGCACTCGCCATCGAAGGTGCTGCAAGGGACTTTTACGATAAGGGCGATAACGAACGCTCCAGCGTTCTT
>PXDM01000461.1 GCA_003565055.1 Paracoccaceae bacterium | reverse complement strand
GGATCGGCGCGCTCTTGCAGGGCAAGCATGACAATTACGACACGGATCTGATGCGCGCGCTGATCGAGGCCTCCGCGCATGCGACATCGAGCGACCCGGACGGCCCCGGCAAGACCCATCACCGTGTGATTGCCGACCATCTGCGCGCGACGTCCTTCCTGATCGCCGATGGGGTGATGCCCAGCAATGACGGGCGCGGCTATGTGCTGCGCCGTATCATGCGCCGGGCGATGCGGCATGCGCATATGCTGGGCGCGCAGGATCCGCTGATGCACCGGCTGGTGCCGGCGCTGGTGGCGCAGATGGGCGGGCATTATGTCGAGCTGCGCGAGGCGCAGGCACTGATCACCGAGACCCTGCGCGCTGAAGAAACCCGTTTTCGTCAGACTTTGGACCGGGGGCTCAAGCTGCTCGATGCCGAGTTGGAAGGGCTTGGTGAGGGAGCCGAATTGTCAGGGCAAGCGGCCTTCAAGCTCTATGACACATACGGCTTCCCGCTGGATCTCACGCAGGACGCATTGCGCGAACGCGGTCGCGCGGTCGATGTGGCAGGGTTTGACGCAGCGATGGCGGAGCAGAAGGCCCGGGCGCGCGCAAGCTGGTCGGGCTCGGGAGAGGCCGCGGATGCGACGATCTGGTTCGACCTCGCCGACCGTCTCGGGGCGACGGAATTCCTCGGCTATGACATGGAAAGCGCCGAAGGCCAGATCGTGGCGCTGGTGGCGGAAGGTGCGGAAGTCGCCAGCGCCACGGGCGACGTGCAGATCATCACCAACCAGACCCCGTTCTATGCCGAATCCGGCGGGCAGGTGGGCGATACCGGGCTGATCCGTTCGGCCACGGGCATGGCGGAGGTGACGGATACCCGCAAGAGCGCGGGCCTCTTCATCCATGTCGCGCGCGTGACCGAAGGCGAGATCACGCGCGGCCAGCCGGTGAAGCTGGAAGTCACCCATGCCCGCCGCGCGGCGATTCGCGCCAATCATTCCGCGACCCATCTGCTTCATGAAGCGCTGCGTCTGGCCTTGGGCGCACATGTCGCGCAGAAAGGCTCGCTCAACGCGCCCGACCGGCTGCGCTTCGATTTCAGCCATGGCGCGGCGCTCAGCGTGGCGGAACTTGCGCAGATCGAGGCCGAAGTGAACGCCTATATCCGCCAGAACAGCCGTGTCGAGACGCGCATCATGACCCCGGACGCCGCGCGGGACTTGGGCGCGCAGGCGCTCTTTGGCGAGAAATACGGCGAGGAAGTGCGCGTCGTGTCGATGGGGCTGCAGCCCGGCTCGGGCAAGGGCGCGGATGGCGCAACCTATTCGCTGGAGCTTTGCGGCGGCACGCATGTTACGCGGACAGGCGATATCGGGGCCTTCGTCTGCCTGGGCGATACGGCGTCTTCCGCAGGCGTACGCCGGATCGAGGCGCTGACGGGACAGGCGGCCCTCGACCATCTGCGCGCGCAGGATGCCCGGCTGAGCACGCTTGCGAGCCTGCTCAAAGCGCCTGCGCAGGACGTGCCCGACCGCGTGCAGGCCCTGATGGACGAACGCCGGGCGCTCGCCAATGAGGTCGCCCAACTCAAACGCCAGATCGCGCTTGGCGGCTCGGGCGAGAGCGCAGATGAGATCCGCGAGATCGCAGGCACGCGCGTCATCGCGCGACTGATGCAGGGTGTGAGCGGCAAGGAATTGCCGCCGCTGATCGACGCGATGAAGGAAAAGCTGGGCTCGGGCGCCGTGATCCTGATTGCCGATACGGGCGCGAAACCAGCGGTGGCCGCAGGCGTAACCCGCGATCTGACCGACCGGCTCTCGGCGGTGGATCTGGTGCGCGCTGCTGTCGTGGCGCTCGGCGGCAAGGGTGGCGGCGGTCGGCCCGACATGGCGCAGGGGGGTGGCGCGGATATCGCAGGCGCCGAGGCCGCTTTGCAGGCCGCGCTCGCCCATATCGAAGGCGTGGACGCATGAGCGCCCTCTGGATCGCCTCGGTCGAGGTCACGGACCCCGACGCCTACGGCGAATACGCCAAACGCGCGACCCCGGCGATTGCGGCGCATGGCGGGGTCTTCCTCGCCCGCGCGGGCCGTATGATCGTGCTCGAAGGCCGCGCCCGCCCGCGCAATGTCGTCGCGCGCTTTCCGTCCCTGGAAGCTGCGGAGGCCTGCTACAACTCGCCTGAATATCAGGAGGCGCTGCGCTACGCGCGCGGCGCGTCCGAGCGCGATCTTATCGTCGTCGAAGAGGTTGACTGACCCTTCCGATTTCATCTTTGTGAAAATATCCCGGGGGTCAGGGGGCAGAGCCCCCTGCGCTCTCAAATCCCGGCGAACGGATCGCGCAGGTAGCCCACCCCGGTCAGATACAGCCCATCCGGCGGGCAGACTGGCCCACAGGCCGCACGGTCCCGCGCACGCAACGCCGCGCCCACAGCCTCGGGTGGCCATGCGCCCGCACCGACCCGTTCCAGCGTGCCCACGATGCTGCGCACCTGATTGTGCAGGAAGGACCGCGCGCGCAGGCGAAACTGGATCTCCGGCCCCGACAGCCCCTCGACGCGGCTGACCTCCAGCGCATCGAGCGTCTTGACCGGCGAGGCCGCCTGACATTGGCTTGCGCGAAAGGTCGTGAAATCATGCTGACCCAGCAGATGCACAGCCCCTGCCTGCATCGCGGCCAGATCGAGCGGGTGTTTCACATGCCAGACCCGGCCCGTGTCAAAACTCGGGGGCGCACGGCGCGCGAGCAGGCGGAAGAGGTAGCGCCGCTCATGGGCTGAAAACCGCGCGTGGAAGCTCTCATCGACCTGCGCACAGGCCAGCACCGACACAGGCAGCGGGCGCAAATGGGCGTTGAGCGCCTCCATCAACCGAAACGGCGACCAGTCGCCGCGCAGATCGCAATGCGCAACCTGCCCGGTCGCATGCACGCCCGTATCCGTGCGTCCGGCGGCGGCGATGCGCGGCAGGTCCGGCTCCAGTCGCGCCAGAGCAGTCTCGATCGCGCCTTGCACCGAAGGC
>PXDM01000333.1 GCA_003565055.1 Paracoccaceae bacterium | reverse complement strand
GGCCTCGGCCCGGACGCGCTTTACGGCATGCCGCAGGGGTCTGTCACCGAGATGACACCCGCGCGCGTCGAGGCATTTCTGTCACATCTGCTGGAACGCCACGCCAACCCGCGCCTTGAACTGGGAGAGGTCGCGGAAGCGGAAGATGGCAGCATCACAGCCGAGATCGTCACAACTGACGGATCGCTGGTCCAGCGCCTGGCGTTCAACCGTTACCCCGGCTTGTTCCGGCAAATCGACTGATCCTGCATTAACTGGCCGCCGACGGTTTGCCATCGGCGGTTTCACGCATCTGATAAGAAGGCAACGATCATGAATTTAGCGGGAATGATGCATCACGGAACAGGAATGATGAATAATTGGGGTTGGGGGCTGCACTGGATCTGGATGACCCTGATCCTTGCGCTGATCATCCTCGTGATTGCTGCGTTGGTCAAATACCTGATGAAATGAACCCCGAAAGGACAGAACATGAGCTACACTTATGACCGCATTATCGACGCACCTTTTGACGACGTGGATGCCCGCGTGCGCAAGGCCCTTTCAGATCACGGCTTTGGGGTTCTGACGGAAATCGACGTCAAAGCCACACTGAAGGCCAAGATCGATGCCGAGATTGACGCCTATCGCATCCTTGGGGCCTGCAACCCCGGCATGGCCTATAAGGCCATTCAAGTTGAACCGCGCGTGGGGGCTTTGCTGCCGTGCAACGTGATCCTGCGCGCAGTGACTGGCGGGGTGGAGGTCAGCGCCATCGACCCCGTGGCCTCAATGCAGGCGGTTGGGAATGCAGAGCTGGACGCGATTGCAGCCGATGTGCGGGACATGCTGATCAAGGCAGTCAAGGCCGCATGACCCACCCTGACAACAACAAACTCACGCGCGCCATCGTTTCCCGCGATGGCGCGCGCACGCCCAGCCTGGCGGAAGCGCCCGAACTGCCCATCGCATTCTTTTCCTTTGCCTTGCATTTTGTGTGGGAGTTCGTTCAGGTGCCGACCTATACCGGCATGGCCGAGATGGCGCATTGGGAGGCGATCAAGCTGTGCCTGTCGGCCACTTTCGGCGATGTCGGCTTCGCACTGACGGCATTCTGGATAGCAAGCATCGCGGCGCGCAGCCGGGACTGGGTCCTTCGCCCGACCCGCATGCCCGTCGCGATCTTCGTAGGCGTCGGCGCCGCACTGACCGTGGGGTTCGAATACTACTATACCAATGTCAGCCTGCGCTGGACCTATTCAGACGCGATGCCGCTGGTGCCGCCCTTCGGCACCGGGCTGAGCCCGCTGATGCAATGGCTCGTCATTCCGCCGCTCGTGGTCTGGCTGACCCGCCGGCATCTGATGGGCGCGCGCGCGATTCGCGGGTCAGGGGCATGAGGTGCCGTCCGGGAAAGGATCAACGGCGTAGTGCTGCCTCTGGTCCCGGCAATCGAAGCCCGGCTTGCGCCCGCGTTAATTTCGGTCGCGGCTCGGCAAAGAAAGCGGCGAAAGCAGGTGGAGCATGACGGACCCAGGCGCGACTATCGACAGGGCCTCCATTGGCTGGCGCGCCCTCCGCTGGCTCATCTGGCGAAGCGTCCAACGGACGTGCCGCCTGAATCTCGCAAACCGCTCACTGCGCCTCACTTCCGGTGAAGAAGTCCGATGGCTGACAGGGGATATCGACCGGTTTCTGTTAGCCCTGCAGAGACAGACCATGGATATGAGGGCGCATGCCGATCTTCCACGCCTTCCCGACGCGGGAAGCCGCCTCATGGTCGAACTGGCGATCTACACGGTGGCGGCAGACGCGGCGCTGCGCGAAATCGGCGTCGAGACGGAATGTGCGCGTGGCGTCGTGGCTGATGTCGGTTGGGATCTCTATCGTAGAATGCTCAGCTTCTCTTCGCTGGGTCCTCGTTTGCTCAGCCGCGACCCGGGTCGGCGTCTCGGATGGACGATTCGCGGGCTTCTGATCTTCCCGTTCCGCCCTGTCGGTGCTCCGGGCTATGAGGTTTACGTCTTTCGCAATGGCGATGATTTGCACACGCACTTCACACATTGTCCGCCTCAGACCTGTGCACGGACCTTGGCCGGACTTCGGGATGACCCGGAGTTGCTCGAAGCTTTCCGGCTGAGTTGGTGCCGCTACGACTGGCCCGGAGCGGACCTTATAGCAGCCGACGGAACCCGCGGACACTACCGCAGACCGCAGACGCTTTCCGCCGGAGATCCCGTCTGCGACATGTGCTGGGTAGCGCGGGGCCATGCGCCGGTCGGCGGCGAAAACAGGAACAGCTGGTGAAGGGAGCTTCCGGGCCCGTGAAGGCAGTGCATGATTGAAGGCAATCTGACGCCAACCCTGCGCCTGCTTCGGCCGCTGGTCACCACGATCATCGCCGGGCTGGCCGGGCTTGCGGTTCACAGCATGCTGATGCTGGCAAAGGATGCCTTCGGCATCTTGCCGGGGTTTCAGCCCTATGAGGATTTCCAGCGCCTGCTGGGCGGCTGGGCTGGCGGGCATCTGGGAAGTCTCGTCCCCTATCTGACTGGCGCCATGGTCTGGGGATTCCTTTATGCCCGGCTGCACAGGCATCTTCCCGGCCACAGTTTCTGGGCAAAGGGTCTCGTCTTTGCGCTCATCGCCTGGTCTGTCATGAGCACCGACTTTTTCCTGCTTGCGGGGCATGGCCTGTTCGGTCTGCGCATGGGTTATGGGCTCTGGCCCGCCGCATTCATGTTGCCGATGCTGGCGACATTCAGCTTGGCGCTGAGCTTCACACACACTCACGCATGCGAAACGGTGACATCGGGCGGCGCGGCAAGGGACGGACCTTGCTGACCCGAACAACGAAGAGGTGAAAGAATGAGCGAACACATGCATCACGCTCCCAAGGGTCGCGGTCTGAAACTGGCAGCATGGGTGACGGGCGCGTATTTCTTTTTTGAACTGGCGGTAGGGCTTTATACCGGCTCGGTCATGGTTCTTGTTGATGCGGCACACACATTTTCCGCAGTGGGCGGTGTGGTGCTGGCACTCG
>PXDM01000017.1 GCA_003565055.1 Paracoccaceae bacterium | reverse complement strand
CGTAATGCATATGCTTGCAATCGCAAAAGCGGCTGAAGTTGATTTTACGATAGATGATTTCCAGGCGGTGAGTGATCGCACCCCGTTCCTGGCCGACCTCAAACCGAGTGGCAAATATGTAATGGAGGACCTTTACAACGTAGGCGGGGTTCCTGCGGTGCAAAAACTGCTGCTTGATGAAGGCTTACTGGATGGGAATTGCATGACCGTTACCGGCAAAACACTGGCTGAAAATGTAGAGGAGCTGCCCGGCCTGCTGGAGGAGCAGAATATCATCCACCCGGTGTCGGCACCCGTCAAAAAAACCGGCCACCTTCAGATTCTTTATGGAAATCTTTCTACCGATGGCAGTGTGGCAAAAATAACCGGCAAGGAAGGGACCAAATTTACCGGTAGGGCCAGGGTATTCGAATCGGAAGAAGATGCCCTTGAGGGAATTCGCGGCGGCAAGGTGAAAAAGGGTGATGTGGTGGTGATTCGCTACGAAGGCCCCCGCGGAGGACCCGGCATGCGGGAGATGCTCTCCATTACAGCCGCCATTATGGGGGCCGGCCTTGGCAAAGAGGTGGCATTGATTACCGACGGACGATTTTCGGGGGGAACCCATGGGTTTGTAATTGGCCACGTAACTCCCGAAGCACAACTGGGTGGCACCATTGGCCTGCTGAAAGATGATGATATCATCGAAATAAATGCTGATGAGCGAATCCTTAATGTAAAACTTTCGGATGATGAGCTCGCCGAACGCCGCAAAAGCTGGACAGCTCCGGAGCTTAAATTTAAAAGCGGTGTGCTGTACAAATATGCGAAGAGCGTTTCAACGGCAAGTGAAGGGTGTATCACCGACGCTTAACCAGCAATAAGCCTGTAAATAAGTATCGATAGTACAAGCAGCAACAGGCTGAGCCACAGCAATGTAAACCATGGGAAGGGGGTTCGGGGTACCTCCCCGAGCTCTTTCTTCAGGTATACGCGCAGCAACTCAGTATTCCTGGTGTTTGCCTTGTAGAGGGCATCAAATGCATCACCAACCAGGGGCAGCAGCCCGCCAAAAAATTCGATGAGCATATTGCGGATCATTTTACGCTGAACGATGCCATCGGCTCCAACCTTGCGGGCTTCGTAGAGCACATAAAGCGAGAGAATCAGCCCGGCAAAATCACCGATTACCGGGAACAGGCCAATTAACGGGCTGAGGCCAAAACGAACGCGGGTAAACGGTATCCTGAAATTACTGTCGGTGTAATAGCTGAATGTATCGAGCCGGCTGAGGGTTTTTCTGAGCTGCTCATTGCTTGGGTTTGGTTTCAAGGGCCGGGAATTCCTGTTTGGTGGTTGTTAAAAATCAGAGGCATAAAAGTACGATAAATTCCCGAATTCAACATCCGGCCGGTTCGGCGGTATAATCCCGCATTTTTTTCTTGCAAACAGGTTCAAATACCTTATTTTTTGCAAGATATTCACCAACCGTTAATTAACCCTTTCATACGTGGCGGAAGAGAACCAAAACAAACCGGAAGCACCCCCTTCGAGTGAGGGACGGGGAACGCTCTTTGACAAATTTCTGAATGTAATCGAAAACCTGGGGAACAAACTGCCGGACCCGGCAATGCTCTTCTTTATTTTAATGGTGATTGTCTGGGTATTATCAGCCGTGCTTTCGCCATTTGATTTTGGGGAAGTTCACCCGCAAACGGGCGAAGAGCTGGTAGTCAATAATCAGCTAACCGGAGAAAGTTTGGCGGGTTTCCTCGCAGGGATGGTAAATACCTTTGTGCTTTTTGCCCCGCTTGGCATCGTACTGGTAGCCATGCTTGGAGTTGGCGTTGCCGAGCATTCGGGCTGGATTGATGCGGGCTTAAAAAAGCTGCTTAATTTTACACCAGCTGCGCTTCTCACTCCAATGCTCATTCTCATTGCTATTGTGAGTCACACAGCGGCCGATGCAGGCTATGTTCTTGTGATACCCCTTGGAGGGGTGATATTTTATGCGGCCGGGAGGCATCCTCTTGCCGGTATTGCCGCAGCTTTTGCCGGGGTGAGCGGTGGTTTTTCTGCGAATTTTATCCCCTCTGCAATCGATCCGCTGCTCATGAGCTTTACCCTTGAAGCCGCCCGGATTCTCGATCCGGATATGAACCTGAACCCGATCAACAACTGGTATTTCACCGCTGCGTCCAGTTTTCTTATTGTTTTTGTGGGCTGGTATATCACCGATAAAATTGTGGAGCCAAGATTAAGCGGCATTGAGGTGGATGGCGATGAAGACGAAATGCCCACCATGGAAACCGTAACTCCTCAGGAGAGCAAAGCTTTCTGGTGGGGATTCGCCGCCATGATGGGCGGAATTGTTGGATTGATTCTGTGGGCCATTCCCGAAAATTCTGCCCTGCGCGGACCCGATATGATCGACCCCGAGGTGCAATCCCTGGTATCGTTTCAGGCCCCGCTGATGCAGGCTATTGTTCCGCTGATTTTTGTTCTGCTGTTGATTCCCGGTGTGGTGTATGGCTACGTATCCGGCAAGTACAAAAGCTCAAAGGATATGATCAACAACATGACCAAGTCGATGGAAAGCATGGGCTATTATATTGTGATGGCCTTTTTCTGTGCGCTCTTTATTGATGCGTTCAGCCAGTCGAACATTGGTTTGCTGGTAGCGTTGAAGGGTGCGAATTTCCTTGAATCGCTGGCGCTGCCCGGCCAGGTAACCATTGTGGGGATAATTATTCTAAGTGCATTTGTGAACCTGCTGGTGGGCTCTGCTTCTGCGAAGTGGGCATTAATAGCTCCCATCTTCGTGCCCATGCTCATGCAGCTTGGCATCTCGCCCGACTTAACCCAGGCGGCCTATCGGGTGGGTGACTCCGTGTCTAACATCATCACACCGCTGCTGCCATACTTCCCGCTTGTGGGTGTATTCTGCCAGCGCTATGTGAAAAATGCCGGTATCGGAACACTTATTTCAATGATGCTCCCATACTCTATCATCTTCATGGTAACATGGACCATCTTCCTGCTGGT
>PXDM01000283.1 GCA_003565055.1 Paracoccaceae bacterium | reverse complement strand
GAGGCCACAGCAAGCGCCGAGCCCGCCACGAAGAGCCAGTAGCTCAGGTTGTTGAGACGCGGGAAGGCCATGTCCGGTGCGCCGATATGCAGCGGCATGAAATAGTTGCCGAAACCACCAAAGAGCGCCGGGATCAGCACGAAGAACATCATCAGGATGCCATGGGCCGTGACCAGCACGTTCCAGATATGGCCGTTGGGCGTGCATTCTTCCTGTGCGCGCAGGCTCGCACCTTCCATGCACATGTATTCGACGCCCGGCGTCATCAACTCCAGTCGCATGTAGACCGAGAAGGCTACTGCGATGAAGCCGACGATACCCGCCGTGAAAAGGTAAAGGATCCCGATATCCTTGTGGTTCGTGGACATGAACCAGCGGGTGAAGAAGGACCGCGTGTCCTCGTGCCCGTGATCATGGGTGGCTGCGTCTGCCATTGGCTACTCCAGTTCCCGGTTCCCGTTGCGGTTGTCGCAACTTGCGTTTTTGTCGTCTATGGCACATTGCGCCTGAGACGGAATATTCCGCAAAGACCCCGTCATGATCGCATAACAGTGTTCCACGGCATACTCTGCTTTTAGAATGTGTCTTTTCACAGAGCAATGCTTGAGTCGCCGCGAGGGCCGTTTTTTTGATTCAGATCAAGGCGCTTTCTGCGGTTCTGGGCGCATGTTTACAGCGCATCGGGGGATGTGTCGAAAACCGTTGCGAATTGGCGCTGTAGCGCCAGATCGACATCTTCCATCGTGATCGGCAGACCCAGATCGACCAGTGACGTCACGCCATGCGCGCTTATGCCGCAGGGCACGATCCCGTCGAAATGGCTCAGATCCGGTTCGACATTGATCGACAGGCCGTGAAAGCTCACCCAGCGGCGCAGTTTGATGCCGATGGCCGCGATTTTCTCTTCGCGCGGGCTGCCATCGGGCTGCGGCGGTTTCTCGGGCCGCGTGACCCAGACCCCAACGCGACCCGCGCGCCGGGCGCCGGTGACGCCGAATTCGCCGAGCGTCGCGATGACCCAGGCTTCTATCTGATGCACGAAACAGCGCACGTCCCGCCCGCGTTTGTTCAGATCCAGCATCGCATAGACGACGCGCTGGCCGGGGCCGTGATAGGTGTATTGCCCACCCCGCCCCGCGACATGGACCGGGAAACGCTCGGGCGCGATCAGATCCGCGGGGTTGGCGCTGGTTCCGGCGGTGTAGAGCGGCGGGTGTTCCAGCAGCCAAATCGCCTCGGGGGCCGCGCCGCGCGCAATCTGCGCGACGCGCGCTTCCATGGCGGCAAGCGTCGTCGTGTAATCCGACAGGCCCGGCAGCACGCGCCACTCAAAGGCATCTGTCATCAGGGCATCGGGCGCGGTCATCGGGGTCATGCACTCTCTTTGCGGGTCAGAAGTCCGGCCATGCGGATTTCGGGCATATAGCGTCGGCTGACCGGGATTGTCACGCCTGCCCCCATATCGAGCACCGCCCCATCCCCGCGCCGTGTCACGGCGCGCACCTGCGCGAGTGCCACCCAATGCGAGCGGTGCACCTGCAGCCCATGCACAGGCTCCGTTTCGCGGATCGCATCGGCGAGGCGCATGAGGATGAGGGCGCGGCCTGCCGTCGTGATCACCTCGACATAATGATCGGTGGCCGAGAGCGCGACCAGAGAGCCCCGTTTCTCAAGCGGCAGGCGGTCGAGCAGCGGCGGCCGCTGGTCCGCTTGGGCTGCGCGGGGCCGCATGTCGCGCAGCACCACGACCACGCCAGAGACGAGGAAAGCCCCGATCAGGCTTTGTGCGCTCAGATGACCCAGCAGGCCCGCGCCGCCGAAAAACGGCAGGTTCCAGAGCGCGAGGAACGTGACCACCATCGCACCCAGCGCGCAGGCGTCGCGCAACAGGCGCATGGGCGCACCCCCGCGCGCGGGCCATGTGTCGAGCGCAAGCAGGCAGAGCGCGCTTCCGAGCCCGTAAGTGCCAAACACGATCCCGGTCCAATAGAGCAGCCGGGGCGCGAGCGGCAGCGCGTCAAGCGTGCCAAACGGCCCCGAAACCCCGAGGATCAGCGCGATTCCTGCCTGTGTCGCCAGCACCATCGGCGCGCCGAGATGCGCGCGCAACTCACGCATCGCCAATGACGGGGGCCTGCTGGTCACGACGGTTCTCCTGTCACTCGCGCATTCTGCCTTGTGCCTGTGGGGACGGATCGGGCAGCGACGTGCCCAGAATTAGCACGGAGCCCTCAAGGGCGTAAAGACAGCGGCCCTCTCCGGTCGAAAGGAAGCCATGATGACCCTCGCCCCGATTCTCCTGTCAAACTGGATCATCCAGCTACATACCTTGGCCGCCTGTCTGGCCTTCGTGCTTGGACCCGTCGCAATGCTGCGGCGCAGTCGTGACGGCCTGCACAAGCTGGCGGGCTATGGCTGGGTTCTGGCCATGGCGGTCACGGCCATCACGGCGCTCGGCATATTCGAGCTGCGCGTGATCGGGCCATTCTCGCCGATCCATGCCCTGAGCGGGCTGGTCGGGGTCATGCTTTGGCTCGGGTTGCGTGACATTCGGGCGGGCCGGGTCGTGGCGCATGGGCGGCGGATGGTGCAACTGCATATCTGGACGATGGGTGTCGCGGGGCTTTTCACGCTCTTGCCGGGCCGCCGGATGCATGATGTCTTGCTCAGCGGCACAGGTTGGCTTGGCTTCGCGGGGGCAGCGGTCATTTTCGGTGTCGGCGCTCTGTTTTTGTGGCAGGCACAGCCGCGTGCCAATGCGGCGCGCAGCGGCAATTTTCCCCTTTTCAAGCGCGGATCACTCGGCTAGAACCACGCTCATCTGGCACGTGCGGTCGTGGCGGAATTGGTAGACGCGCAGCGTTGAGGTCGCTGTGGGGTAACTCCCGTGGAAGTTCGAGTCTTCTCGACCGCACCATGCCATGACCCGGGTTCGATGGGTCAAACTTGCGACTTAATGCGCAGCAAATCAGATCATCGAAAAAATATCCCGCAGATGCCAAATATTCAGGCATATTTCCCGCGAATATCTGCTTTTGCGACACAATCGCGCGTAATCGGGTGTCGAACCGTTTCCAACGACTTATGGCTTGCAATGCGAGGGGTGCTTGGTTTTACTGACTCGCACAGCAAAGAGCGGATGACCGCCGATACACGGGGAGATGACTGTGGTCGCAACACAGAACAACGGCGTATTCGTCGTATTCGATGGTGTTCAGAAGAGCTACGATGGGGAAACGCTGGTCGTCAAAGACCTCAATCTCTCTGTGGCGCGCGGCGAATTTCTTACCATGCTGGGGCCGTCCGGGTCGGGCAAGACGACCTGTCTGATGATGCTCGCAGGGTTCGAGACAGCGACCAGTGGCGAGATCATGCTCGACGGCAAGCCGATCAACACGGTGCCGCCGCATAAGCGCGGCATCGGGATGGTGTTCCAGAATTACGCGCTCTTTCCGCATATGACGGTGGGCGAGAACCTTGCCTTCCCGCTCGAAGTCCGGGGCCTAGGCAAGTCCGAGCGCGAGAAGAAAGTGAAGCGCGCGCTCGACATGGTGCAGATGGGCGCGTTCATCAATCGCCGCCCGGCACAGCTTTCGGGCGGGCAGCAGCAGCGTATCGCGCTGGCCCGCGCTCTCGTCTTTGAGCCGGAACTGGTGTTGATGGATGAGCCGCTCGGCGCGCTCGACAAGCAGTTGCGCGAGACGATGCAATTCGAGATCACGCGACTGGCGCATGATCTGGGGATCACCACTGTCTATGTGACCCACGACCAGACTGAAGCGCTGACCATGTCGGACAATGTGGCCGTGTTTCAGGATGGTCGTATCCAGCAGCTTGCGCCGCCTGATGTGCTCTATGAAGAGCCCAAGAACAGTTTTGTCGCGCAGTTCATCGGCGAGAACAACACGCTTGACGGTGTGGTGAAGGAGATCAAGGGCGAGACCTGTGTAGTGCAGCTTGACGGCGGCGAGTTGATCGACGCCAAGCCCGTGAATGTCACCAAGGCGGGCGAGCGCACGCGTGTCTCGATCCGGCCTGAACGGGTGGAGGCGAACAAGGACCGGCTTGACACCGAGGCGCATCTGATCCGCGCCGAGGTGATGGAATTCATCTATATGGGTGATGTCTTCCGCACGCGGCTCAAGGTCGCTGGAAACGAGAATTTCATCATGAAAACCCGCAACGCGCCGGATCAGGTGCGCCACAAGGCGGGAGATGTGATCGAAATCGGCTGGATGTCGAATGATTGCCGGGCGCTCGATTGCCCGGCATGATGGCATCCTGTCCTTTCGGGTGCTGTTCGAGGGACAGGGCCGACACAGGAAAAGCGCGCTGAAGACGTGCTTTCAAACCAACCTTAGGAGGTTATGAATGTCAACCAAACTGAAACTCGTTGCTCTGAGTTCCGCTGTCAGCGTGATGGCGATGAGCGCTGCGGCCAATGACCCGGTATCGCTGACCATCGTGTCATGGGGCGGCGCCTATACGGCCAGCCAGCAGCGCGCCTATCATGAACCCTTCATGGAAGCGAACCCGCATGTGACGATCATCAACGACGATGGCTCGGCCAATGCGCTGGCAAGCCTTCGTGCGCAGGCTCAGGCGGGCAATGTGACCTGGGATCTCGTCGATATGCTGCCCTCGGATGCGCAGCTGGCCTGCGACGAGGGGATCATCCTTGAGATCGACCATGACGAGATGCTCGCCGCCGCGCCCGACGGGACACCTGCAAGCGAGGATTTCCTGCCCGGCTCCCTGGGTGAGTGCTTCATCCCGCAGATCGTCTATTCCACCGTGCTGACCTTCCGCCCCGGCGCCTTCCCCGAGGACAACCAGCCCTCAAGCATCGCGGATCTCTTCGACACGGAGAACTTCCCCGGCCGCCGCGCGTTGCAGGATCGTCCCGGCACCAACCTCGAATGGGCGCTTTATGCCGATGGGGTGGACCCGGACGACATCTACGACGTGCTGAGCACGCCCGAAGGTGTGGACCGTGCTTTCGCCAAGCTTGACACGATCAAGGATGACATCATCTTCTGGACCGAGGGCGCACAGGCCCCGCAGCTTCTGGCGGATGGCGAAGTCGCCTTTGCCACAGGCTACAATGGCCGGATGTTCGACGCGATCCAGGTCGAAGGCATGGAAGCTGATATCATCTGGGACGGTCAGGTCGTCGAATGGGACGGCTGGGTTGTGCCTGCAGATGGTCCGAATGTCGATGTGGTGATGGAATATCTCTATTTCGCCACCGACACCCAGCGTTTGGCCGATCAGGCGAAATTCATCAGCTATGGTCCGGCCCGCGCCTCCTCTGCGCCGCTGGTGGGTGAGCATGCTGATCTGGGGATCGACATGAACGAGCATATGCCGACCGCGCCCGAAAACTACTTCGCGCCGATCGTGCTCGATAACGATTTCTGGGTCGATTACGGCGATGAGCTGCGTGAGCGCTTTGCCAACTGGATGCTGCAGTAATTGCAGTCAGGGCCGGGGCGCAGACGCCCCGGCCACATCACGGGCGGATGCCCCGAGATATGAGACGTTCCAACAGCCGCAGAGGATGATGTCATGGCAATGGCAGATGCAACGGATCCGCATGGTGCCGAAACCGATAGCCGCGGCAGGCTGGTCACCTCTGACGGCACGCCGCTGCGCCGCGCGCTGGAGCGCGCCAATCGCCGCCGCAAGCTGACCGCCTTCGCGCTGGTCGCGCCGCTGTTGTTTTTCATTCTGACCTTCTTTGCCTTCCCCATCGCGCAGATGATGTGGCGGTCGGTCGATAACCCGCAGGTCGTCAATGCCTTGCCGCGCACGCTTGAGGTGCTGCGCGACTGGGATGGGCAGGGCCTGCCATCCGAAGAGGTTTTTGCTGCGCTGCATGCCGATATGGTCGCGGATCAGGATCTGCCCCGGCGCGAACAGAAAATCGGGCCGCTGGGCATCCGTCTGAATTACGAGCTGAGCGCTGCGCGCTCGGCCATTTCGCGCACGACGCGCAACGTGGCCGACTTCGAGGCCCCCTTCCGCGACGCTTTCACCGATGCGCACAGGCTTTGGGGCCAGCCCGAGCTGTGGCGCATCATCCAGCGCGAGGGGCGCCCGCTCACCCTGTCCTATTATGTGGCCGCGCTTGACCGGGAATATGACGAGCAGGGCAATGTCGTGCTGCGCCCCGAGAACCGCCAGATCTACGTCTCGCTCTTCTGGCGCACGCTTTGGCTCAGTCTGGCAATCACGGCGATGACCTTTCTGCTGGGCTTCCCGATTGCCTTTTATCTGTCGATCCTGCCGATGCGCTACGCCAATCTGCTGATGATCGCGGTGCTCCTGCCGTTCTGGACCTCGCTTCTGGTGCGAACCTCTGCCTGGATCGTGCTCTTGCAACAACAAGGGGTGATCAACAACGCGCTGGTCGGGATCGGGCTGATTGATGACGCGGGCAGGTTCAGTCTGATCTACAACCAGACGGGCACGATCATCGCGATGACGCATATTCTGCTGCCTTTCATGGTCTTGCCCCTTTATTCGGTGATGCGCACCATCCCGCCAAGTTACATGCGCGCGGCGAAATCGCTGGGCGCGCGGCCCTGGACGGCCTTCCGCCGTGTGTATTTCCCGCAGACCCTGCCGGGGATCGGGGCCGGCGGTGTGCTCGTCTTCATCATCTCGATTGGCTATTACATCACGCCTGCGCTGGTCGGCGGTCAGTCGGGGCGGATGATCTCGAATGAAATCGCGCGCCACATCCAGCAATCGCTGAACTGGGGGCTGGCGGCGGCGCTGGGCTCGATGCTGTTGGTGGGGGTGCTCTTGCTCTATTGGCTCTATAACCGGCTGGTCGGCACTGACAGCCTGAAATTCGGGTAAGGGAGAAGCACCATGTCCATGCCCGCCTATTACACGACCCGCGACAAGATCTGGTATTACACCTTCCGGGTGATCTGCTTTGCGATCTTCTTTTTCCTGCTCGCGCCGATCCTGATCATGATCCCGCTGAGCTTCAACGCGCAGCCTTTCTTCACTTTCACCCGCGAAATGCTGACGCTGAACCCCGAAGGCTACAGCTTGCGCTGGTATCGTGATTTTCTGGGCTCCGATAGTTGGATGCGCTCGATCCGCAATTCCTTCGTGATCGGGATTGCGGCGACGATTGTGTCCACGACGCTCGGCACGCTGGCGGCGCTCGGGTTGTCGCGGTCGGAAATGCCCGCGAAAGGGCTGATCATGGGCATCCTGATCTCGCCAATGATCGTGCCGCTGATCATCTCGGCGGCGGGGATGTTCTTCTTCTTCTCCTCGATCAACATTGCGCAGACCTATCTGGGCGTCGTGCTGGCCCATGCGGCGCTCGGCACGCCTTTTGTGGTGATCACGGTCACGGCGACGCTGGTGGGGTTTGACCAGTCGCTGACGCGGGCTGCGGCCAATCTGGGCGCATCGCCCACGCGCACCTTCTTCAAGATCACCATGCCGCTGATCTTGCCGGGGGTGATCTCGGGCGCGCTCTTTGCCTTCATCACATCCTTTGACGAGATCGTGGTGGTGCTCTTTGTGGCGGGGGTCGAGCAGCGCACGATCCCGCGCGAAATGTGGTCCGGGATCCGCGAAGATATCAGCCCGACAATCCTCGCAGTGGCGACGATTCTGGTGCTGATCTCGGTGGCTTTGCTTACTGTCGTGGAATTGCTGCGCCGCCGGGGCGAGCGGTTGCGCGGGTTGAGCCCACAGTAAACCAAGCCGGCATTGCCAATAGAAAAAGGGTGCGTGGTATCCACGCACCCTTTTATTCTCTCAGCCCTGTATCCGGCTTCAGCCGAGCAGCGCCTTGACCTTGGCCGCAGTGGCTTCCGCCGTGATCCCCAACTCGCGATAGAGATCAGGCGCAGGGGCGGATGCGCCGAAATCATGCATCCCGATGAAGCCAGATTTCTCACGCCGCCCACGTTCGCCAAAGAGCCAGCGGTCCCAGCCAAAGCGGATCGCCGCCTCAACGGCGACGCGCACTGGCCCCGCAGGCAGCACCTTGCGCCGGTAGGCTTCGGGCTGTTCCTCGAAAAGCTCCCAGCAAGGGAAGGACACGACCCGCGTGCCGATCCCTTCGGCCTGCAGCAGATCGCGCGCTTCCATGGCGATTTCCACTTCCGAGCCTGTGGCCATCAGGATCGCCTGCCGTTTGCCGTCCGCATCCGCCAGCACATAGGCCCCCTGCGCCGTCAGGTTCTTCGTGCTATGCGTCTTGCGCAGCGTCGGCAGATTCTGCCGCGACAGCGCCAGCACGGACGGCGTGCGCGCACTGGTCAGCGCCAGCTCCCAAGCCTCTGCCGTCTCGACCGTGTCGCAGGGACGGAAGACATGTGTGTTGGGCGTCGCGCGCAGCATCGCCAGATGTTCGACCGGCTGGTGCGTCGGCCCATCTTCGCCCAGACCGATGGAATCATGCGTCATCACATAGGTCACCGGCACGCCCATCAGCGCCGAAAGCCGCATCGCCCCCCGCGCGTAATCGGTGAAGCACATGAACGTCCCGCCATAGGGTTTCATGCCGCCATGCAGCGCCATGCCGTTCATGGCCGCCGCCATGCCATGCTCGCGGATGCCGTAATAGACATAGCGCCCCTTGCGGTCCTCGCTGGAGAACACGCCCAGCCCTGCGGTCTTGGTGTTGTTCGAGCCAGTGAGGTCGGCAGAGCCGCCGACCGTCTCGGGCATGATCTCATTGATGACTTCCAGCACCATTTCGGAGGATTTGCGCGTCGCGACCTTGGGCGTGCTTTCCGAGACCTGTTTCTTGAACGCCCGGATCGCCGCCGCCAGCTTCTTCGGCGCTTCGCCTGCCATTCGGCGGGTGAATTCGGCCTGTTTCGTGCCGGAGAGCGCGGCGAAACGAGTCTCCCATTCCGCCCGCGCCTCGGCCCCGCGCGCCCCTATGGCGCGCCATGCGCTCAGCACGTCTTCTGGAATCTCGAACGGACCATAGGGCCAGCCGTAGATCTCCTTGGTGACCGCGATTTCCGCGTCGCCCAAGGGCGAGCCATGCGCGCCCGACGTGTCAGCCTTCTTCGGGCTGCCAAAGCCGATGATCGTCTTGCAGTCGATCAGAACCGGACGGTCGGAGCCCTTGGCCTCGGTAAGTGCGCGGTCGATATCTGCCGGATCATGCCCGTCACAGCTGAGCACGTTCCAGCCCGCCGCCGCAAAACGCGCGCGCTGGTCGGTCACATCCGACAGGCTGACACGGCCATCAATCGTGATGTCATTATTGTCCCAGAGCACGATCAGGCGACCAAGTTTCTGATGACCGGCCAGACCGATGGCCTCATGGCTGATGCCTTCCATCAGGCAGCCATCACCCGCGATGACATAGGTGTAGTGATCGACCACTTTCGCCCCGTATTCGGCGCGCAGCTTTTCCTCGGCCATGGCGAAGCCCACCGCGTTGGAAATGCCCTGCCCGAGCGGGCCGGTCGTCGTCTCGACACCCTTCACATGGCCATATTCGGGATGGCCCGCCGTGATCGCGCCCCATTGGCGGAAATTGCGGATCTGATCGAGGGTCATGTCCTCGTAGCCGGTCAGATACAGAAGCGCATAGATCAGCATCGAGCCATGGCCCGCCGACAGGATGAAACGGTCGCGATCCGCCCAATCCGGCGCGCTCGCGTCGAATTTCAGGTGCTTTTCAAAGAGCACGGTCGCCACATCGGCCATGCCCATCGGCATGCCCGGATGGCCGGAATTCGCCGCTTGCACGGCATCCATCGCAAGCGCACGGATGGCAGTGGCCTTGGTCCAATGGTCGGGATGCGCAGCGCGCAGGGCTGAAATGTCCACGAAGGGGCTTCCTTGTCTGGCTGATCTTACGCGCGTCACATACCAGTCTGAGCCGCAAGATCAAGCAATGCCCTGCCATTCGCGCCCTGCGCGCGCCGCCGGATGTTGGAATATGGCCGCGTTAAGGCTAGTCTTGACCTGTTGACGTCAGCGCCCCCAGTCGGCATGATTCGGAGCGTTGACAGGTGCACGCGTAACCAACGGAAAGCGACTTGCCTATGAGCACAGTATCCGACCTCGAAAACCGCCTCGGGCGCGCGCTCGACCGTATTGCGAAAAGCGCGGGCGCTCTGAAGGCCACTGCGCCAGCGGCCCCGGACAGCGCTGAGCTGGACGCGCTGCGCAGCCAGCTTGAGGCCGAGCGCGCCAAGAACGCGCAGCTCTCCGAGCGCGTCAATGCGGTGCGTCAGCGTCAGGAAGGCTCCTTTGCGACGCTGGAGAAACGACTGGCGCGGATGACCGAACAGCTCGACCTGCAGAGCCTCGAGATGTTGCGCCTGAAGAAAGCCAATACCAAACTGATCGAAGCCAATCGCCAGCTGCGCGACAGCGTTGAAGCGAAAATCATCGAGCCGACCACGATCAACCGCGCGCTGGTCGCGGAACTCGAAGCGCTGCGCGCCGAGCGGGCGGCAGAGATGGCGGAAATGGAAGATGTGCTGGGGGAGTTGAAACCCCTGATTTCACCGGAGGACGCCAATGCCTGAGCAAGTGATCACCATCGGGCATAAGGATTTCAGCGTCGCCTGCCAGCCGGGCGAAGAGAGCTATCTGATCGCGGCAGCCGAAATGCTCGACGCCGAAGCGCGCACGCTGCTGAACCAGATCGGCCGCGTTCCGGCAGAACGGATGCTGCTCATGGCCGGGCTGATGCTGGCGGACAAGACCGCCGAGGCTGGCGACAAGGTGAAGGCCGCAGAGGCCGAGATCGCGTCGCTGCGTGATGAAATCTCGCGGCTGCGCGCGCAGCCCGCGCCGGAGCCGCGCCGCGTGGAAGTGCCGGTTATCCCGGCGGATGTCACTGACGCGCTGACCGAGCTGGCGGCGCGTGCCGAAGCCGTGGCGAGTGAGCTGGAAGCGAAGGCGCGCGCATCCTGAGAGGTTGTGAGTGGCGGCCAGTGAGCTTGGCGGCGCACTGACCTTCTTCACGGGCTTGGCACGCCTATAACCCCGCCCCCGTCTGTGGCAGGATCCCGATGGCACTGGCGCCATTGAGCACGAATTGCACCGAGAGCGCGGCCAGCAGCAGGCCGAAAAGCCGCGTCATCACCATCGTGCCTGTGCGGCGCAGCATCCGCTCGATGGGGCCTGCGAGCAGAAACGCGATCAGCACCAGCGCGATCACCACCAGCATCACGCCGGTCACCAACGCCATGCCCTGCGGCGTGCGCCCGGCCTCACCGATGAGCAGAACCATCGTCGCCATGGCACCCGGCCCGGCGATCAGCGGCATGGCCAGCGGAAAGACCGAAGGGTCATCGGCCTGATGGCCGTCGCCTTCCTCGGTATGATCCTTGCGCCGCGCGCTGCGGCGGTCGAACAGCATGTCGAGTGCGGTCAGGAATAGCAAGAGCCCGCCCGCGATCTGGAAGGCAGGCATGGAAATGCCGATGAAGCGCAGGAAATCCTCGCCCGCCAGTCCGAAAAGCGCCAGCAGGATCGCCGCGATCACGCAGGCCCGAATCCCGACCATGCGCCGCTTTGCCGGGTCCATCCCTTGCGTTAGCGCCAGAAAGAGCGGGGCCGTACCGATCGGGTCGATGACCACAAACAACGTGACAAAGGCGGTGATCAGAAAGGCGGTGTCGATCAGTTCCAGCATCATGTCACCCGGCCCGGAAATGCTTGGCGAGTTTCAATCCCTGCCCCTGATAATTCGACGCGATTTCCGCGCCATAGAGCCGCTCAGGCCGTTCGGCCATGCGCTCATAGACCAGCCGCCCGACGATCTGTCCATGCTCCAACACGAAAGGCGCTTCATGGCAGCGCACTTCCAGCACCCCGCGCGCCCCGGTCCCGCCCGCTGCCGCATGACCAAAGCCCGGATCGAAGAATCCAGCATAATGCACGCGGAATTCGCCCACCATCGCCAGATAGGGGGCCATTTCAGCCGCGTAATCGGGCGGGATATGCACAGCTTCGCGGCTGACCAGAATATAGAACGCGCCGGGGTCGAGGATCAGCTGGCCATCCGCGCTGTGCAACTCCTCCCAGAAATCGGCAGGCGCATAGGCGCCGATCCGGTCGAGGTCGATCACGCCTGTATGCGGCTTTGCGCGGTAGCCGACCAGCGTGCCGCTATCGGGGCGCAGGTCCACCGAGAAGCCCAGCCCCTCCGAGATCACCGGCGCATCCGGCACGAGCCGCTCCGCGTCATGCAGGGCTGTCAGTTCCGCATCGCTGAGCACCGCCTGCCCGGCGCGGAACCGGATCTGATTGAGCCGCATGCCCGGCCGCACCAGCACGGAAAACGAGCGCGGGCAGATCTCGGCGTAAAGCGGGCCGGTATAGCCCTCGCTCACCCGGTCGAATTCGGTGCCTTCATCGGTGATCACGCGGGTCAGCAGATCGAGCCTTCCGGTCGAACTTTTGGCATTGGCCACGGCCTGAATCCCCGCAGGCAGGGCGAGGCGTTCCAATAGCGGCACAACATAGACGCAGCCTTTTTCCAGAACGGCCCCATCGCTGAGATCCATCTGATGCATCTCGAGCTCGGCCAGCCGGTCCGCGACCCGCCGCCCCTTGCCCGCAAGAAAGGAAGCGCGGACCCGCCAGGCGCGCGGCCCCAGCCGCAGATCGAGGCTCGCAGGTTGGATCTGGGCCGCATCAATCGCCGGATCGGCCAGAATGGCACCATCGCGGACAAGATTGCGCAGATGCTGTGCAGGCAAGACCCCGGTCTGTTGCATTCTCGGCCCCTGAAATGACTCGGACAATCCTGCCTGAATACAGGCTCAGTCCATGGGCGCAAGCCCGGTCGGGATGTGAGAATTGGTCGGGCTAGCAGGACTTGAACCTGCGACCTTCCGTCCCCCAGACGGACGCGCTACCAGACTGCGCTATAGCCCGAAACCTAACTGCGCCTCTCTACCCGATCTGCGACGGAGAGCAAGGGGGAATCCGGGACGCGGGGGACAAAATCCGACGCAGCCGCCTAGGACGCGGCACGCATCTGCGCGAGCAATCGCTCCAACCGCGCGGCGAGCGGTGCCGCTTCGCGCAGCGCGCCGGGGGTAAGGTGTGCTGATTTGCGCAGCGCATGGGCGAGTTCCGTGGGGCGGCGAATGCGGCGGGGCAGGGGCTGGTCGATATTGGCGAAAGCGTTGAACCCGTCATCGAGCGTTTCCGCCACAGGTTCGGCTTGCATCGCATCTGCGGGTATCGCAGCACTCTCTGGCTCTGGCTCTGGCTCTGGCTCTGGCTCTGGCTCTGGCTCTGGCTCTGGCTCTGGCTCTGGCTCTG
>PXDM01000377.1 GCA_003565055.1 Paracoccaceae bacterium | reverse complement strand
ATGCAGGACGCCGAACTCTCGAGCAAGCAGAATAGCGGGAGGCTCTCGCCTAGCGGGCCAAGAACTCAGATGAATCCGGCGATCCCACAAGCCACTTGCCACAGGCCACAAGCTACGTTCCATTACATCTCCGTATACTTCCGGTTGCTCCCCTGCGCCTTGTCCACCGGGTACTTCCGGGCACTCTCCTCCGTCTTCTGGGCCAGGCAGTCCGATAGAACAAACCCCGTCCGCTGCGCCGTGCCCACCTTCCCTTTCCCCGCAGAAGTCCTGCACCCACCGTTTCATCTCGGCCACCGTGGTCTTGTCGTCCGTCTCTCCCCTCCCAGAGTGTGATCATCCTCAAGGACCGTCACGCAATCTAGTTCCCGCGGAACACTGCATTGCTCTGGTGGGAGTGGAACACCGGGTATCTCTACCGGAGCTGAGTGCTCAGCGCTCGGACAAGCTCTCGTCCGCTGAACGCTAAGTCCATGTTGTGGATGAGGTTGGCGGCGAGGCGTCGGAGGGGCGCGAGGTGAGGTGGAGGAGTGCGTCATCATCCGGACCTCGTGAGTGTGCGGCAAGGATGGATTCCCCGATCTCTCCCTTCCCGGAGACGGTGATCACAAGTCGCTCTGTAGCCCGGGTCATCGCTACATAGGCTATCCGGCGGAGCGCTAGGGGATCCACCTCTGTTCCATGATCCCAAAGCTCGTTCACCCCTGCAAAGAAGACGTGACTGAACTCAAGTCCCTTGGTGGCATGGACTGTGAAAGCTCGGACACTATCAGTGCGATCTGCAACCTTTCGCTTGGTCATCGGTGAGTACGGAACCCAGAAATAGGGTATCCCCCTTCTCTTGGTCTCATAGTAGAAGCGGCCTTGCAGCTTGGCTCGTCCCAGGATGATGGCCATCGAACCCCAGGGTACGCCGCGCTTATGTGCTTCGAGGATCCTGTCTGCGACTACCTTGGGTTCATCACTGGCGCTGCTGCAACTGATGATCTCAGGTCTGGGGCCACGACGTGCAGTGGCCTCAGGGGGGACAATGAGCCCTGGGTCGTCTAGAAGCTCGTCAGGATCCATGCTCTTGCCGTCAGCTGCCAAGAACCGCCATGCAAACTCCAGGATTTCCTTGGTGTTTCGGTAGTTCAACTTGAGTAGGGTGGTACGTCCGCGAGCTGTCAATCCAGGAGGGTTCCATCGTGAGCGCTTCTTATAGATGTTCTGAGCAGCATCCAGTGCGATGACGAAGTGCTCTCGGTTGCTTCTGAGGAGGGCGTAGGCGAGATCAAGGCTGGTGGCGTCGAAATCCTGACCCTCGTCCACAAGCACGGCGTCATACTGAGCCAGCGAACGCCGCTCCTGTACGCATCGGCGAGCCTGATCGCGCATCCGAAACCAATCTTCCTCGGATTCGAGTTTGCCAACTGATAGGCCGGCATCCTTGAGAACTCTCCTGGCAACGCTGTCAATGTGTCGGACCTCGATGTTCTGAAGTTCCTTACCTCCAGGACAGACATGGCTCTGGAGGGCCTTCGCCAAACAGATGTTGTAGCACGTGAACAGAATCTTCCATTGGGGGAAGTGCTCAGCAAGAAAGCGAGCGCGGTAGGAGAGCACAAGCGTCTTCCCACTGCCAGCAACGCCCCTGATTACTCTGTAGCCGGCGTCCAGGCGTCTTGCAAGGCGTTCCTGCTCGCGGTCAAGGACGGCGATCGTGTCCTCTCCATCTTGTGTGGCAACTCCGAGGGCGAGTTGCCCCTCACATGCTGGTGGGATTACGATCTCGGGGTGCAGGAGAGCCCGGGCTGCAGCCTCATTTACCGGTGGGGCATCGGAGGTTGTGACTCCCAGTGCGCCAGCAATAGCAGGTCTGAGTGCCTCCCCGACGAAATCCTCCTTTGTTAGGATTCCTTTGATAGCAGTCGGCGCATCTTGTCGACTGGGGGAAAGCCGTCCAAGGAAACGCTTGACGCCGTTGGTGTCCTCGTAGAGGTAACGCGAGAGCTGGTTGCGGCCAATCAGAGGTGCGGCAATGGCCACCCCTACGGGAAGTCTACCGCTCAGTAGGCGGTCGCCGTTCACTCTCTCGCGGATCGAGTTAACGTACATTGTGCGCTTCTCCTTCACCAGTTGGTGAGCGTGCTCGACTTTTCTGTCGGGCCATCTTGCGACGGCCGCTCTCAGCCCGGTTTCACCGACAGCATCAAGCACCAGAACACCCGCTTGTGGATCAAGGATGACCAGGTATGGATCACCGTCGCCTTCTCCTTCCAGCCACACTGTGATCTCTTCATCCAGGTGGTCACGCAGGTGCCTAGCAACGTTCTGTAGCGCCGAGGGAACATCTCCTCGTGAAGGCAAGTTCTCGGGGATAAGGAACGCGCTCATAGAGCTCTCCTCCCTTTTTCAGTGATGACGAGTGATTGGTAATCTCTTCCATTGAAAGTCTCCTGTGTCTCCTGCGCGTATTTCCGCTGAACAAGTTGCTCGAGTACGCGCTGAACTCCGTCAGGTCCAAGCAGGCCCAACCTTCCGAAGTATGGGCTCTCCCTCTGGGTGTCTTTCTTCGCGTTCCTCTTGTCCTTGTTGGGGATCGGACGCGGACGGCCGGCGAGAAGTCTCACCATGTTGGTAATGGACGGCCGTCGATAGTCAAGCGAGCCAAGGTAGGAGAGGCACACGCGCTCAGGCTGTAGAGTCTCTACAGTATCTTCCATCCTGAACTGAACCGACTGCCATGGGCGCGGAAGATCGGGCACGCATACATCACAACCGTTGCAACGCCGAGACGTATGGGCTCCGAGGTAGGCAAGTATCTGGGCACGCCGGCAGGTGTCATCCTTGTCCCGAAATTGCTTCGCTCGACTGGAAAGCTCGCGGACCAATTGCTGCCTTGCTTCACAGCGGGTATCAACGACGTCCCAATCAGGCTCACATCCGGGAATCCTCTTGAGATGCCAGGCGGTCTGCCAACTGACAAACCCTAGGATATCGCGCCGCGCCAACTCGAGCAGTGAGGCTTCGAGTTCTTCTGGTCTGCACTCCAATCTTTGTT
>PXDM01000094.1 GCA_003565055.1 Paracoccaceae bacterium | reverse complement strand
GTGCTGGTGATGGAGGACGGGTTTCAGAACCCGGCGCTGGCCAAGGACCTCTCGCTGATCGTGGTGGATGCGGCGCTGGGCTTTGGCAATGGGCGGGTGTTGCCTGCGGGGCCCTTGCGTGAGCCGATAGGCGTGGGGCTCGCGCGTGCCGATCTGGTGGTGAGCATCGGCCCGCCTGCGATGCAGGCGCGGTTCTCAGGGCAGGGGCTGGGGGTGTCGGTGCTGCGCGGGGCGCTGCGGCCCTTGCAGATGGGGATGAGTTGGCAGGGGCTGCGGGTGCTGGCCTTTGCCGGGATCGGGCGGCCCGAGAAATTCTTTGCGAGCCTGCGCGCGGAAGGGGCCGAGGTGATCCGCGCCGAGGCCTTGAGCGATCACCAGCCGCTGACCGATGCGTTGATGGCGCGGCTGGCGCTGGAGGCCAAGGCGCTCGGCGCGCAACTGGTGACGACCGAGAAGGATGCCGTGCGGCTGCCGGCGGCCTTTCGCGCCAAGGTGCTGGCGTTGCCGGTGCGGTTGGAATTCGACGACCCCGAGCCGTTGCAGGAGCGGTTGCGCGCGCTTTTCGCGTGAGGCTTTCGCTGCAGGGCCGGGCCTTGGGGCATCGAGCCCCTGCGGCCCGGTCGGGCTGCAAGCAGCCCTCCGCGCGCGCCGCCCGGTTCAGACGCTGAGGCAGATGTATTTCATCTCCAGATAGTCCTCCATCCCGTGCCGCGAGCCCTCGCGCCCGAGCCCGGATTGCTTGACCCCGCCGAAAGGCGCCATTTCGCTGGAGATGAGCCCGGTATTCACGCCTACGATCCCGTATTCCAGCGCTTCCTGCACGCGGGTGATCCGGCCAATATCGCGCGCGTAGAAATAAGCCGCGAGCCCGAAGATCGTGTCATTGGCATAGCCGATCACCTCGTCCTCGCTCTCGAAGCGGAAGAGCGGGGCCATGGGCCCGAAAGTTTCTTCCTTGGCGACTTTCATCGCCTGCGTGACCCCGGTGAGCACGGTCGGTTCAAAATAGCTGCCGCCATTGCCGTGTTTGCGCCCGCCTGTCGTGACCTCTGCGCCTTTGGAGAGCGCATCGGCGATGTGATCCTCGACCTTGGTCACAGCCTCTTGCGTGATCATCGGGCCGAGCTGCGTGCCGTCTTCCAGCCCGTCGCCCACGCGCAGTTTCTTGACCTCTTCGGTCAGTTTCGCGGCAAAGGCGTCATAGATGCCCGATTGCACATAGATCCGGTTCGCACAAACGCAGGTCTGGCCGTTATTGCGGTATTTCGACAGCATCGCGCCCTGCACGGCCGCGTCGAGATCCGCATCGTCAAAGACGATGAATGGCGCATTGCCGCCGAGTTCCATCGAGCATTTCATGACCTGATCGGCGGCCTGACGCAGCAGGATGCGGCCGACTTCGGTGCTGCCGGTGAAGGAGAGTTTGCGCACGATGGGGTTTTCGCAGAATTCCTTGCCGATGTCAGAGGCGCGGCTTGACGGGATGACGGAAAACAGCCCCCCCGGAACGCCCGCGCGCTCGGCCAGCACCGCAATGGCGAGCGCCGAGAGGGGCGTTTCCGCCGCTGGACGCGCCACGAAGCCGCAGCCCACCGCCAGCGCCGGGGCGACCTTGCGCGTGAGCATCGCATTGGGGAAATTCCACGGTGTGATCGAGGCCGCGACCCCGATCGGCTGGCGCAGCACCGAGATGCGTTTATCGGCCTGATGCGCAGGCAGAATCTCGCCATAGGCGCGCTTCGCTTCTTCGGCGAACCACTCGATGTAGCTCGCGCCATAGGCGATTTCGCCGCGCGCCTCGGCCAGAGGTTTGCCCATCTCGGCCGTCAGGATGATCGCGAGATCCTCCTGCGCTTCCATCATCAGCTCGAACCATTTGCGCAAGACCGCAGCGCGCTCCTTGGCCGTGCGCTTGGCCCAGTCATGGCGGGCCTGATCAGCAGAGGCGATAGCGCGCGCGGTCTCGGCCCGGCCGAGATCGGCGACGCGGGCGATGACATCGCCGCGCGCGGGGTTGATGACGTCGAAACTGGCGCCGTCATCCGCCGCGATCCAGTCACCGGCGACATAGGCGCGCTCCTCCAGCAGTCCGGGATCTGCGAGAAGGTCGCGAAGATTGGTCGTCTGGTCCAGCATATCGGTCCTTTCCCGCGGCCCGGTGACGCGATGCCTCGCATCCAAGCGCGCCGCGCTGTGCTTGACGTGATTGTGTGGAACCTAGTCAGTTTGACGCATGATGTCACGGGGGGCCGGGATCACGAAAGAAAGCCTTAACTTTTCTGCGGCATGGTCGGGGACGCAAAAGAGAAGGATTTGCCCGCGCATGTGCGCCAAGGATCTCAGTTCGAATGAAGCCAGGGACCGTGAAAGGTTCTATTCCGATCTGGTCTTGCACCATTCCTCGGATGCGGTCGTGATCTGCGACCCCGATGGCGTCGCGCTCTGGATCAACCCGGCTTTCACAGTGCAGACAGGATACGGCCCGACGGACGTTATCGGCACAGACCCGCTCGCGCTCTTGCGCGGGCCGGAGACGGATCGCGACGCCGTGGAGCAGATCACGCTGGGCTTTCAGCAGCGTCGGGAAATCCGGCTCGACATTCGGAATCATACCCGTGCGGGCACCACTTTCTGGGCGGATCTGAAACTCTCGCCGGTCTATGACACGACCGGCAAACACACCCATTTCATCGCGACGATGCGCGACATCACCGAACGCAAGATCCTCGAAGACCAGAATGAGGAAATGCGCCATTCCGAAGCCTTGCGGCAGGCGGAACGCGGTCTGCTCGCGCTGACCAGCGAATGGCTCTATTCCGCGAAATCATTCGACGAGCTTCTGATGGTGATCAAGCGCGCCATGCATACGCTGATCCCCGAAGCGGATGGCGCGCTCTATGTCTATGATGCCTCGCGCTCGATGCTGGAGCTTGCGACCGCCTGGGGCAGCATGCCGGATTTCGAAGCGCAGATCATGCCCGATGATTGCTGGGCGCTGCGCCGGGGGCGGGCCTATTCCTATGGTCAGAAGCCGATCCAGTTCGCCTGCGATCACGTCAACAAAGCCGGTGCGCCCTATTTCTGCCTGCCGATCATCGCACATGGGGAAACCATCGGCTTGATGCATATCGTTTTCGAGGGCTACGAGGAAACTGGCCCGATGCGCCACCTGCGCGATGAAATTTTCCGCAATCGCTGGGACGTGTCGCTGATTTGCGCGGAACAGATCAGTCTTGCCGTCGCCAATGTGCGGCTGCGGCAGGAATTGCAGGAGAAATCATGGCGCGATCCGCTGACCGGGCTGTGGAACCGGCGCTGGTTCATGGAACAGGCCCAGCGCGATATCACAATGGCGACGCGCCAGAACAAGGAACTCGCGCTAATCTCGGTTGATGTGGACCATTTCAAACAGTTCAATGACCGCTTTGGGCATGATGCTGGCGATGAGGTCTTGATGGAGGTTGGCCGCATCATGCTCCGCGTGAGCGAGGCCAATGTGCAGGCCTGTCGCATCGGCGGCGAAGAATTCGTCTTTCTCTGCGTGGATTGCGATGAAACTGCCGCCTTGGCGCAGGCCGAAGCGCTTCGCACGGAAATCTCCAAAGCTCAGTTGCAGGTGCGCGGCCAATCGCTTCCCTCCATCACCATATCGGCCGGGCTCGGGCTTTTGCAGCGTGATGGACCGAACCTGCAGGATGTGATGCATGCGGCAGATAAAGCGCTCTACCATGCAAAGGAAACCGGCCGGGATCGGGTGGTCTCGCAAGCGCCGAAAACAGATCACGCCGCGTCCTAGCGACCGGACGCACGCGCAGATTGCGGGCGTGTTTCTTGCTCACTTTCGGTAGCGGTCGAGGCGCAGCCATGCCAGTCGCAGAGTGGGCGCGGAACGAAACGCCACGGTTTGACGTTCACTGAAGATAACAAGTGGCGCGCTGGCTAAGCATTTGACACATTGGCGCTCTCTGCCTATCACACTGTCCAGATGCGGCATGACACGCAGCAAAAGAGACAGTGATGAACGACAGCTCGCGTCGATCGGTATCCCGAGAGGACGACCAGCGAGATCAACAGGGACGATGCCGCTCGGGGGCGATCCGCAGGCCGTAATGACCCGCTGCCCCGGACGCAAACTGGAAGGCAGACGGGGCAGCTATGGGAATTCAGACATCGCTCAGTGACATCCGGATTGATTCGCAAGGTGAGCGGCTGAGCTTCGATGCGAGCTTTATCGCCGTCGAAGTCGCCCGCCTGCTGCGCGAGGACCAGACCAGCGCGATCCGCGAATTTCTCGAAACCCAGGAGCTTGCCGATATCGCAACGCTGATCGAGGAGCTTGACGAGGGCGATGATCTGACAGTCCTGCGCCTGCTCGATTTGCATGATCAGGCCGAAATGCTGGGCTATCTGCGCGCGAGCTCGCAAGTCGCTCTCGCCACGCGCATCCCGCGGCGCGAACTCGTCGCGCTGATGGGTGCAATGAGCCATGACGAGCGCGCCGACCTTTTCAAGCAACTCGATGAGGAAGCGCAGGAAGCCATTCTGCCCGCGCTGTCCAAGGCCGAGCGCGAGGATCTGCGTCGTCTCGCGGCCTATGAGGAATGGACCGTCGGCTCGGTGATGACCTCGGATTATGCGACACTCATGCCCGAGATGACCTCGACCCAGGCGATTGAGGCGCTCCGGGCGCAGGCGATCGAGGCCGAGACGATCTATTACGCCTATATCATCGACGAGGGCCGCAAGCTCGTTGGCGTGGTCAGCCTGCGCGACCTGCTCACGGCGCGCCCGCGCCAGCGCGTCAGTGAAATCATGGATCGTGAACCCATCTGGATGCGCGCCGATGGTGAACAGGAAGATGCCGCGCGGCTGATCTCGCGCTATGACCTGCTCGCGCTGCCGGTGCTCGACAATAATGACCGGCTGGTTGGCATTGTCACCGCCGATGACGCGATGGACGTGGCCGAGGAAGAGGTCACCGAGGATTTCTACAAGGGCTCCATCGTGCAGCCCATCGAGCTCTCGGTGGCCGAGGCCACGATTGCGATGCTCTACAAGGCGCGGATTTTCTGGCTTGTTTTGCTGGTTTTCGGCAATATTTTCTCGGGCGCGGGCATCGCCTATTTCGAGGATACGATTGCCGAGCATCTCTCGCTGCTGTTCTTCCTGCCGCTGCTGATCGCGTCGGGGGGCAATGCAGGCACGCAATCCGCGACGCTGATGGTGCGCGCGCTTGCCACGGGCGATGTGCGCCCGGCGGATTTCGGCAAGCTTCTGGGCCGCGAGGTTCTCATCGCGCTGGCGCTGGGCCTGACCATGTCGCTCGCGGTGTCGATGATCGGCGTCTGGCGGGGTGGACCTGACATCGCGGTCGTCGTGGCGCTTGCGATGGTGTCGATTGTCTTGATGGGGGCGTTGATCGGGATGTGTCTGCCCTTCATTTTCGCCAAATTCGACCGCGATCCGGCGGCTGCGTCAGGGCCGCTCGTGACCTCGATTGCCGATGTGCTGGGGGTGTTGATCTATTTCACCATCGCCGCGCGCGTTCTGGAGATCTAGCGCATGGCCGCTGAGGTCAGCGCCACAGTGCCTGACTGGTCACGCGAGCGCCCGCGCAAATTCTGGGACCCGTCGCGCAAGCTGCTCCGCGCCATTCGCGGCTATCAGAGCGCCCGAAATCCGCTGTCGCGACGGCTCTGGCGGTGGCGCCACGGCTTCTGGCAGGTGATCACGCAGGCCGAAATCGCGCCCGAGACTGTTATCGGTGGCGGCCTCTTGCTGCCACATCCCAATGGCATCGTGATCCATCCCGACACGGTGATCGGCCCGAATTGCCTGATTTTCCAGCAGGTGACACTGGGTCTGAGCGGTCCAGAGGGCGCCCCGCGGATCGGCGGCCATGTCGATATCGGCGCGGGCGCGCGCATTCTCGGGCCGGTGCAGATCGGCGATCATGCGCTGATCGGGGCCAATGCCGTGGTCACTTGCGACGTGCCTGCGGGCCATGTCGCGCGCGGGATCCCGGCCCGGGTCTATCCGCGCGCCACTTCCGCTTGATCATCTTGCATTTGCAGGGCCGATTGGCTACCCCGGCGCGGGACAGCGAAAGGCAAGAGCATGACCGCAATCGAAGAGCTTCGTGGTAAATATCTCGAACAGATCAGCACTGCGCCTGATGCCGAGCAGCTGGAGGCTGTGCGTCTCGCGGCCTTGGGCAAGAAGGGCGAGATCAGCCTGAAAATGCGCGATCTCGGTCAGATGAGCCCCGAAGAGCGTCAGATTGCGGGCCCCGTGCTCAATGGTCTGAAATCCGAGATCGACGCCGCGCTGAAAGCCCGCCGCGCCGCGCTCGACGATGCAGCACTCGACGCGCGGCTGCAGGAAGAATGGCTCGATGTCACCTTGCCGGGCCGCCCGCGCGCAATGGGGACGATCCATCCGATCAGCCAGGTGATGGACGAACTGACCGCGATCTTCGCTGATATGGGCTTTTCGGTGGCCGAAGGTCCGCAGATCGAATCCGACTGGTACAATTTCGACGCGCTCAATATCGCGCCCGAACATCCGTCGCGGCAGGAAATGGACACGTTCTACATGCATCGCGACGCGGGAGACAACCGTCCCCCGCATGTGCTGCGTACCCATACGTCGCCAGTCCAGATCCGCGCGATGCAGGCGCAGGGCGCGCCCATCCGCGTCATCGCGCCCGGGCGTGTCTACCGCATGGACATGGACCAGACCCACACGCCGATGTTCCATCAGGTCGAGGGGCTCGCGATTGATCGCGACATCACCATGGCGCAGCTCAAATGGACGCTGGAAGAATTTTGCCGCGCCTTTTTCGAGCTCGATGAGGTTGAGCTGCGCTTTCGGGCCTCGCATTTCCCCTTCACGGAACCCTCGGCCGAGGTCGATATCCGCTGCTCCTGGGAAGGCGGCCAGCTCAAACTGGGCGAGGGCAAGGATTGGCTCGAAATCCTCGGCTCGGGCATGGTGCATCCGCATGTCCTGCGGGCCGGTGGCATTGACCCCGAGAGCTGGCAGGGTTTTGCCTTCGGCATGGGCATCGACCGGATTGCGATGCTGAAATACGGCATCCCTGACCTGCGCGCTTTCTTTGAAAGCGACCTGCGCTGGCTGCGCCATTACGGTTTCGCCGCGCTTGATCAGCCCGCGCTCGCCGCCGGGCTCAGCCGTTAAGCATCTGTTCGAAGAGGCAAGGGGATTTTCAAGGGGCAATATTGCCCCTTGAAGCGGGTAGTTTGAAGGGCGGCAGCCCTTCGAGCCCCCCTCACGCCAAAAACCCCCGCAAGACGCGGGGGCTTTTCCTCTCGGTCAGCCGCGATCAGAGGCTGTAATACATCGTGTATTCAACAGGATGCGGGGTATGCTCATAAGCATAGACCTCTTCCCATTTCAGGTCGATATAGGCCATGATCTGGTCCTTGGTGAACACATCGCCCGCCAGCAGGAAGTCATGATCGTCCGCCAGCGTTTCCAGCGCTTCACGCAGCGAGGCGCAGACCGTGGGGATGCCTTCCAGTTCTTCGGGCGGCAGATCGTACAGGTCCTTGTCCGAAGACGGACCCGGATCGATCTTGTTCTTGATCCCGTCGAGACCCGCCATCAGCAGGGCCGCGAAGGCCAGATAGGGGTTGGCCACCGGATCGGGGAAACGCGCTTCGACACGCTTGGCCTTGGGGCTTTCCGAGAACGGGATGCGGATACAGCCCGAGCGGTTGGAGGCCGAATAGGCCCGCAGCACCGGGGCCTCGAAGCCGGGGATCAGGCGCTTGTAGCTGTTCGTCGAGGGGTTGGTGAAGGCATTGAGCGATTTCGCATGCTTCAGGATCCCGCCGATGAAATAAAGCGCTTCCTGGCTCAGATCGGCATATTTGTCGCCTGCAAACAAGGGCTTGCCATCTTTCCAGACCGACATGTTGACATGCATGCCTGTGCCGTTGTCGCCTTTGACGGGCTTGGGCATGAAGGTCGCGGTCTTGCCGTAAGCATCGGCCACGTTGCGCACGACATATTTGTACTTGATGATCTCATCGGCCTGTTTGGTCAGCGAGTTGAAGATCAGGCCAAGCTCATGCTGTGCGGACGCCACCTCAGTGTGGTGCTTGTCCACTTTCATGCCCATTTCTTTCATCGTCGTGAGCATTTCCGAGCGCATGTCCTGATTGGCGTCAATCGGGTTCATGGCGAAGTAATGACCCTTCACGCCGGGGCGGTGACCGGAATTGCCGTGCTCGTAATCGGTGTCCGTGTTCCAGGCGGCCTCTTCGGCATCGACCTCAAAGCTGACCTTGTTGATCTTGTCGCTGTATTTCACGCTGTCGAAAACGAAGAATTCCGCTTCCGGACCGAAGAAGGCCGTGTCGCCGATGCCGGTCGATTTGAGATAGGCTTCGGCTTTTTCGGCCGTGCCGCGCGGGTCGCGGGAATAGGCTTCGCCCGTGTCCGGCTCGACGATGGACGCATGGATCGCGAGTGTTTTCTCAGCGTAGAACGGGTCGATATAGACCGAGTCCAGATCGAGGATCAGCTTCATGTCAGAAGCTTCGATGCCTTTCCAGCCCGGCACGGACGAGCCGTCGAACATGAAGCCCTCTTCAAGAAAGTCCTCATCGACCAGATCATTGACCACTGTCACATGCAGCATCCGACCGCGCGGGTCCACGAAGCGAATGTCCAGATAAGCGATCTCTTCGTCACTCATCATCTTGAGAACGTCTGCTGAACTCATGTCAGTTTCCTTTTTTTGAGTAAGTTGTTACAGGGATCCCACCCTGATCCCGAAGCTCTGCGCTCAGAGCGCGTCATCCCCGCTTTCGCCAGTGCGAATACGAATGGCCTGTTCGACCGGGGATACGAAGATTTTTCCGTCCCCGATCTTGTCGGTGCGCGCAGCATCGACGATGGCCTCAATGGCCTGATCAACCTGATCTTCAGGCAATACGACCTCGATTTTCACTTTCGGCAAGAAATCGACCACATATTCGGCGCCACGATACAGCTCTGTATGGCCTTTCTGGCGTCCGAACCCTTTGACCTCAATGACAGAAAGCCCCTGCACGCCAATCTCCTGCAGCGCCTCCTTGACCTCATCGAGCTTGAAGGGCTTGATGATGTCTTCGATTTTTTTCATGCCTCGCTCCCGGATATCCCCCAGCGCGTTTGCTGGTCCCCCCTGACAAATCATTTTCAGTCTGGCGGGACAATCTGCTAGGCTCCGGAGAGGCAGCCAGCCCAGCGCGAAAGTCGAAACAAGGTGAAAAAATAGTCAAAATGCACAATAAAAAGGCTAAACGAGAATAGCGGGAGTCTCGAAGTGACTGAATATCTGACATCTGCCCAAATGCGCGCCATTGAGCGCGCCGCGATTGAGTCGGGCGCAGTGACCGGGGCGACACTGATGGAGCGCGCGGGCTGTGGGGCAATTGAGGTGATTACTCAGACCTGGCCGAGCTTGGTTCCTGCCTCGGCGCGCGTTTATCTCCTCTGCGGGCCGGGAAATAACGGGGGCGATGGGTATGTGATGGCGCGTGTTCTCCATACTGAAGGCTGGCGCGTGACAGTCGCGCAGCTCGCGCCCCCAGTGCCGAGCGCACCCGATGCGGTTGCGAATTTCGACAAGGCAAAGGCCGTCGGCTGTCCGGTGCTTCCGATCTCGGTGGATCTTTTGAGCAGAATTTCAGCACAGCCCGGTCCGGTTCTGGTGATTGACGCACTCTTCGGCACTGGCCTCGGGCGACCGCTTTCGTCTGATCTGCAGGCGTTCGCGCAGGCATTCGAGCGGCAGTTTGCAGAGGACCCGCAGATGCACGTTGTCGCGGTCGATCTGCCCTCGGGTCTTTGTGCCGATACCGGGCAGGTGATGTCAGGACCCGATGGAGGCGCCGCGTTCAGGGCAGATCTGACCGTGACTTTCCACCGCCGCAAATACGGGCATGTGATGGCGCAGGGCCCGGCGCATTGCGGGCTTGTGCGCGTTGTCGATATCGGGCTTGGGCCTTGGGATGAGGCGCGCCATGGTGCCTGAACCTGCGATGATCGCGGCACTGCGCAAGGGCGAATGGCAGCATAAATTCGATCACGGGCATGCGTTGGTGCTCGCGGGCGGTGTCGGGCGGGGCGGGGCCGCGCGGCTGGCTGCGCGCGCGGGGTTGCGGGTCGGGGCCGGGCTGGTGACGGTGGCCTGTCCGCCCGCAGCGCTTCTGGAGAATGCCGGGCGGCTTGATGCGGTGATGGTGCGCCCCCTGCGCGATGGTGCCGCGCTGCGCAGGATGCTCGAAGACCTGCGGATTTCGGCGATCTGCCTCGGCCCCGGTTTGGGGCTCGGCGCGCGCGAGTCGGGCTTGCTCGATACCGTGCGTGATCTTGCGCAGACGCGGGACGCGCCGCTTTCGGTGATGCTCGACGCGGATGCGCTCACGCTGCTCGCGCAGGATGCGCGCTTGTGTCAGGCTTTGCCGCCGGGCTGTGTTCTGACCCCGCATCGGGGCGAGTTTGCGCGCATGTTTCCCGACCTCGCGACCCGGCTTGCGGGGGATGGTGACGGAAATGCTGCGATGGTGCAGGATGCGGCGGCGCGCGCGGGGGCCGTTGTGCTGCTCAAGGGCGCGTGCACGCTCATTGCGGCACCGGATGGGCGGGTTGCGCAACTCGACGCGCGCGGGGCAACTGCTACGCCATGGTTGGCGACGGCAGGCTCCGGAGATGTGCTCGCGGGCGTGGTGACGGGCCTGTTGGCGCGCGGCGTGCCCGGATTTGATGCGGCGCGATGGGCAAGCTTTCTGCATATTGAGGCCGCACGCAGCTTCGGTCCCGGCCTTATTGCGGAAGACTTGCCGGAGATGCTGCCGCGCGTGTTTCAGCGCCTCGGCGTCTGATGCTCGAAGCCTCTGCGGCGGGCGGTTGGAGGATGTTCAGCGCGCTTTCATCAATGCAGGAAGACCATTTGCCTCGATCACAACATCCGTGTCGAAGCTGAGTTGATAGAGTGTTCCCGGCATGCGATGGGCGCGCACGGTGTCGCCGTCGATCAAGCAGCGCGCAGCAGACAGGCAGGGTTTGCCGAAGATCACGTCTGTGCGCCAATCACAGAGCGCCAGTTTCTGGCCTGCACCAACGATCAGATCGCGGTTGAGTTCGGGCATGGCGCCGAGCTTGAGCCGCACCAGTTCCCCGGCGCGGGCCCTAACTTTACGGATGCCGCGTAATTCCACGATCTGTCCTGTTGCGTCGATCAGCAAGTCACCGGCCATGATGCGATCGACGGGGCGCGGCCCGATGATGGTGCGCAGCAGGGTCTGCGCGGCGACGCCCTGCGGGGCGATGTCGCGGAGCTTGGGTTTCGATAATGGGGGCGCAAGCGTGATCGTGTTTGCAAACATATGTCGAATCTCCTGCAGCCGAGCATGCAATGAAAATGTAACCACAAGGTAAAGGTCTGCTCAGACTTTATTGTTTCCACATTGGGCACAGTGTTGGGCAAATGCGGCGGGATTTGGGCAGGGAACTGAGCATGTCGCGCAGTGTTGCATTTTTTCCTCTCGCCTCTGGTATGGGGCGGTGCTAGATACGCACGCGTCGCGGGTGTGGCGAAATTGGCAGACGCACCAGATTTAGGTTCTGGCGCCGCAAGGCGTGGGGGTTCAAGTCCCTCCACCCGCACCATCTGAAGTCATTGCCCTCGCGGTCAGTCAGGCGCTGCTGGACCGACGCAGTTGCCTCTCGGCGCGATGGGCCTAGGGGGCCGCGTTCGCGCGCGCAAGAAACGCTGCGATATCAGTTTCGTGGGTCGACCAGCTTGTGACCAGCCGCACTGTCGGGTGGTCCGGGTCGCGCTGGTGGTCAGGCCAGAGAAAATACTGCGCGCCCGCGTCTTGCAATTGACGATGCGCGGTGCCGGACAGTCTGGCAAAGATCATGTTGCCGCCGCGCTCGAAAAGCAAGCGCTGCGACAGGCCTGCCTCAAGCCGCGCGCCCATGGCATTCGCGTGGCGCGCGAGGTCGAGCCAGAGACCATCCTCCAGCCAGGCCAGCATCTGCGCGGACAGAAAGCGGTGTTTCGACCACAGATGGCCCGCGCGCTTGCGGCGCAGCTGCGCTTCCCAGAGCCGCGACGGATCGAAAAAGATCACAGCCTCGACCCCCAACAGCCCGTTCTTGGTCCCGCCGAGCACCAGCACATCGACGCCTGCGCGCCAGGACATCTCTGCCGGGCTGCAACCTTCGGCGACCAGCGCATTGGCAAAGCGCGCCCCGTCGAGATGCACAGGCAGGCCATGGCGTTTGGCAATCGCACTGAGCGCGCTGATCTCGGCCACCGAATAGCGTGTCCCGCATTCGGTGAGATTAGTGAGGCTCAGGCAGGCAGGTTGCACATGATGCACCACACCGCGCCCGGCCTGCGCGAGCGTTTCGTCAAGCGCCTCGGGGTCGATCTTGCCGTCTTCGCCCGCGACATGCACGAGCTTCGCACCGCCCGTGAAGAATTCGGGCGCGCCGCATTCATCGACCTCGATATGCGCGAGCTCGTGGCAATAGACCGCGCCCCAGGGCGGGCAGAGCGTGGCCAGCGCGAGCGCATTGGCCGCGCTGCCGGTGGTGACCAGCATCACCTCGGCTTGCGGGGCCTCGAACAGCCTGCGCAGCCGGTCGCGCAGCGCGTCCATCTGCGCCTCGGCCCCATAGCCTGCAGCATAGCCTTCATTCGCGCGGATGAGCGCCTCCATGATCGGCTCGGGCAGGCCAGAGGTGTTGTCAGAGGCGAAATTCATGCGCGCAGTGCTGTCTTGCGCGGCCTGCGAAGTCAAGGGGGGCGGGTTGACAGAGTGCAGGGCAGGGCGCATATCCCCAACAAGCGACAGGAGATGTTGGTCATGTTCATCCAGACGGAATCCACCCCCAACCCGGCCACATTGAAATTCCTGCCGGGGCAAGAGGTGCTCGGGCTCGGCACAGCGGATTTCCCGAATGCAGATGCGGCGCATGGCTCCCCGCTCGCGCGCAGGCTGTTCCAGATCAGCGGCGTGACCGGCGTGTTTCTGGGCAGCGATTTCATCACTGTGACCAAGGCCGATGAGGTGGAATGGCAGCATATGAAGCCTGAAATTCTCGGCGGCATCATGGAACATTTTCAATCCGGTGCCCCGGTGATCGAGGGTGAAGCTGATGCTGGCCACGCCGCCCATGACGGGCCGGATGCGGAAATCGTAAGCCAGATCAAGCAGTTGCTCGACAGCCGTGTGCGCCCTGCAGTGGCGCAGGACGGCGGCGATATCACCTTTCACGGGTTTGAGCGCGGTGTCGTTTATCTGACGATGAAAGGGGCTTGTGCGGGCTGTCC
>PXDM01000341.1 GCA_003565055.1 Paracoccaceae bacterium | reverse complement strand
GGGCAGGCCGCGTATCGCGCGTGTGGCCTCGCGCCCATCCATTTCCGGCATCGAGATATCCATGAAAATGATGTCCGGGCGGGCCTGCTCGAAGTGTTGAATGGCTTCCCGACCGTTCTCGGCCATCGTCACGTTCAGGTTAAGCCCCTTGAGCATGCGTGAAAATACCAGCCTGTTGGTCTTGTTGTCTTCGGCGTAAAGCACCTGCAGCGTCGTGATCGGCGTCGGTGGGGCGAGGGCTTCGGGCGCGGCTGCATCGAAGCGCTGCGGACAAGACGCGTCGTCCGCGCCAAGTGCACAGATCAGGTCGCGCCACAAAAGCGGTTTGGGCAAAGTCACCGAAGCGTGCCCCTTGCTTCGGGCATATCGTGCATCTGTCGAATCGGAGCACATGATCACCACTGGCGTGTCAGGCGCATGCCTTTCGAGCTCGCGGAGCAAGGTCTCGGCCGAAGCCGTGGACAGATCCTGATCGAGGATCACGCGATCCGGGCGTGCCTTTTCGATCTGGCGCAGGGTGGCGTCGATCTGGGTGGCGGTATGGACGGAAACCCCGCCAGCTTGCAGACGGCGGGCCACGATATCGCGGCTGATGAGATGATCGCTGACGAGGAGCACCGATCCGATCCCCGCGTCAAGCCGCAAGTCAGCCCCTTGGTTGCTGTCCTCGGCCGCCTGCAATTCGAGTGAGATCCCGAAACACGAGCCGATCCCTTCATCCGATTCGACCCAGATCTGCCCCCCCATGGCTGCGACGATCTTGCGGATGATCGCAAGGCCCAGACCCGTGCCCTCAAAGCGTCGGTTGGCCATTTCCTCGACCTGACTGAACTCGGAGAAGATGCGGTCCTGATTGGCTTTGGAAATCCCGATCCCGGTGTCTTCGACCGTGATATTGATCATATGGCCATGTGCCGTATGACCGACCCCGATGGCGCGCACCAGAACATAGCCGCTATCCGTGAACTTGATCGCATTTCCCACCAGATTGGTCAGGATCTGCCGGATACGCCCCGGATCGGCCATCAGCCCGTCAGGCAGGAACATGTCATGATCAAGGATCAACTCGATGCGTTTCTCGCGCGCCGCCGGGGCGAGCATGATCAGCACGTCATGGATCGCCTTCTCCAGATCAATGCGTTCGGGGCGCAATTCCAGACGTCCGGCGTCCATCTTGGAAAAATCGAGGATGTCATTGATGATCGTGACGAGTGATTCCCCGCTCTTGCTGATCGTTTCGGCATAGCTGCGCTGTTCATCATCGAGATCGCTTTCCACCAGCAGCTGCGCCATGCCGACCATACCATTCATCGGCGTACGGATTTCATGGCTCATATTGGCGAGGAAGGCGGATTTCGCTTCAGCGGCAGCTTCGGCGCGTTTCTGGGCGTCGATCAGCTCTGCCTGATATTCCAGCGTCTTGGTGATGTCATTGGCGAGCGACACGAAATCCCCGTTCTCGGCCCGGCGGTCCACCAGCCGCACAGAGGTCCCGTTTGCGAAATGCAGCTCCATCGGTTCGATGACGGATGCGTTCCAGCGCGTCATCATCATCTCGACCCAGGCATCGGGTTTCATATCGTCAAGGCGCACCAGACCCTCATGCGCAAAGATCTCGATCATGCGCTGATAGCGGATGCCCAGCCGCACTTCGGGGAAGTCCGAGAAAACGCTGAGATAGGCGGGATTGGCGAGGATCAGGACCTGTTCCGTGTCGAAGACCGCGAAACCGTCGATCAGGGTTTCGACGGCTTCGCGCAGCCGCATATTCGCAAGCTCCGCGCGCGAATGTGCGGCGTGCAGGTCCTCGGAGACCTGCGAATGCTCCCCCTTGAGCGCTTCGGCAAGGCTGCGCACCGCGCTGAGTTCCTCGCGTTGCGCGATCACCTGATGCGACAGGGAGAACGCATGCGCCTTCAGTCGTTCATTGGCCGCACCCAATTCCCGCTGGACCTGTTCATAGAGCCGCTCTGCCCGGAGCCGTGCGCGTCTCTCGCGTGCCAGATCATCGCCCGGTATTCTCTGAAAAGACATGCATCGGCCCGCTTCTTTCTTCTTGGCCCGACTATCAGCGGGCAACCTGAAAAATTCCCTAACATTTTTTCGAAAATACGCTTTTTAGAGCCGCTACTGCGCGCGGCGGCCCTTCCCGCGACCTGCTCGGAGGACTACCTTGCCCGTGACAACAGGAGCCTGCCTCAATGACCCATGACCCCGCTGTGATGACCTTTCTGCAGACCCGCCGCTCGCGCTCTATTCGTCTGCTGAGCGCCCCTGCGCCCGAGCGTGAGGCTGTTATGCAACTGCTGACCGCCGCCGCGCGCGTGCCCGATCACGGCAAGCTTGAACCCTGGCGCTTTATCGTCCTGGAGGGGGCGGCTTGCGCCCGGCTCGCTGATACGGTCGCGGTGCGAGGCGCGAATCTTGGGCTCGCCCCGGAGGCCTGCGACAAGGCCGCAGGCACATTCGCCGGAAGCCCGATGATCGTGACTGTGGTCGCGAGCCCGAAAACCTCGGAGAAGATCCCCGAATATGAGCAGAGCCTGTCGGCGGGCGCAGTCTGCCTGTCACTCGTCAATGCGGCGCTGGCATCGGGATGGGGGGCGTGCTGGCTGACCGGATGGGCGGCGACGGACCCGGAAGTGCAGGCCGCGCTCGGGCTGGAGCCGCATGAATGGGTGGCGGGGTTCATTCATATCGGCACGAGCACGGCAACCCCGCCTGATCGCCCGCGCCCCGATATCGCGCGCCTGACCGAGTGGCGGGCGTGAGCTGAACCGGCGGCGCGTGCTTGTCATGCCTCCGGGCTGCACGCAGTGACGGCTTTCAAGATCGCAGAAGACAGGCTATATCGGCTTTTGCCAGAGCAAAGCCGAACCGAAGGGGCCGCACGCATGATCTTCGCCTATCGCCATGCCTTCACGCAGTTGCGCGACCCGCGCTACCGCAGGCTCCTGTGGATCGGAATGGCGCTGTCGCTGGCGCTGCTCTTCGCGCTCTATGCGTTTGTGCTGTTGATCGTGCAACTGCTGATCCCCGGTGCGCTCTTTCTGCCGATCACCGGGCAGGTGCAGGGCCTGTCCTCGCTCTTCTCGCTCGGCTCGATCCTCTATCTGCTGGGGCTCTCGGGGTTTCTGATGGTGCCGGTCGCCTCGATCTTCACCGGGCTCTATCTCAATGACGTGGCCGATGCGGTCGAGGCCGAGCATTACCGTGGCCTCGCGGCGCGCGAGCGCGTGCCGATGCGCGAGGCCATCCCCGACGGGTTGCGCTATTTCGGGCTTCTGACAGCGCTCAATGTCGCCGGGATGGCGGTTTTTGCGCTGTCAAACGGCTGGGGGCTGGCGACGCTCTGGCTGGTCAATGGCGTGCTGCTGTCGCGCGAATATTTCACCATGGTCGCCCGGCGCCGCAATGCTCGTGACGATGCCCGCGCACTCTACAAGCGTGATTTCTACTGGCTCTGGTTGCCCGGTAGCGTGCTTGCGATGCTGCTCACCATCCCGGTCGTGAATCTCGCGATGCCGATGGTCGGTGCGGCCGTGTTCACGCATCTCTACAACCGGCTGCATCCGCCCCGGATCAACGCGGAGCCCGAGTGATCCCTTCGATCATCGCGAATGTGACCACTTCCGACAGGATGATGCCAGCGATCACCACATAGGCCGCCGTCGCGATGATCGTGACCAGCCTGGCCTTGCGCCACATCTGTGCGTCCGACGGCGCAGACGAGGGCGTGCCGGGCACGACATCGCCTGCTTCCCCTTGTGTTTTCATGCGAAACGGCAGCACCAGAAAAAGCGTCATGAACCAGATGATCGCATAGAGCGCGATGGCGGACATGATCGACATCAGACTTGCTCCAGTTCCACCAGACAGCCATTGAAATCCTTGGGATGCAAGAACAGCACCGGCTTGCCATGGGCGCCGATCTTCGGCTCGCCCGTTCCCAGCACCCGCGCACCTTCGGCTTTCAGCTTGTCGCGCGCGGCGAGAATATCCTCCACCTCATAACAGATGTGATGGATGCCGCCCGAGGGATTCTTGTCCAGAAAGCCCTGAATCGGGCTGTTCTCGCCGAGCGGATAGAGCAGTTCGATCTTGGTATTGGGCAGCGTGATGAAAATCACCGTCACACCATGATCCGGCTCATCCTGCGGCGGGCCGACATCCGCACCGAGCGCGCCGCGATATTGTGCGGCGGCGGCGTCCAGATCCGGCACGGCAATTGCCACATGGTTCAGTCGTCCGATCATCTCGCTCTCCTGATCTGCGTAGGTGCCGTCCTTATGCGCAATGGCCACACGCAAAGCAAGTCCTGGGCAGCGTGACGAATGCCCGCAGATCGGTGGCAATGTTTACGAAAAATTAGGTAGTCCGCGATGAGATGGTGTTGCTGCCTTGGAGGATGCCATGACCACGACTCACAGCCCGCCTGTCACCGGCTTGCGGCCCCGACGCGATATTGATTTCCTTGCCCGCCCCGGACCGCGCGGCGGAACGCTTCTGCTGGTGGAGGACAGTCGCCAGACAAGCGATTCGATCCGTCAGATGTTTCAGGGCGCGCGTGGGCGGCTGCGGCGTGCGGACAGTCTGGAAGCGGCATACCGACATCTGAAGCTCTATGCGCCTGATGCGATGGTCATTGATCTGGTCCTGCCCGATGGCTCCGGGCTGGATCTGATTGCAGAGCTTCAGACCCGTCATGCGCGCATCCCGCTCATCCTCGCGATTTCCGGGCAGCCGGAACTTGAAAATGCTGCGCTGGACGCAGGCGCGGATCGGTTTCTGGCCAAGCCCTTTCACAGCGTGGCGGAGTTCCGCAACATGCTCGCACCGATCTTCTTCCCGTCGCAGAGTAGCGTCATGCGCCCGGTTGCGGGACGGCTGAATACCAGCGCCTTGCGCGACGATCTGTATCTGGCTCTGGAACTTTTGCAGCGGCGTGGAGGTGAGGAAGACCACAACTATGCCCTGCAATTCGTGTCCGCGCTGGCTCGCAGCCTCGGGGATACGACCATGCTTGAGCGCATCGAAGAGGCGCGGGCGAGCGCGTCGATGGTGGGCTTGACGCTGCTGTTGCGCAAACGTCTGAAGGATCAGCCATTGATCTGATCCGAAGGGGCAGGCTTGGAACTGAGTGGCGGCGTGGGTCACGAAAATGCCCCAGAGCGTTACCTCGATCTGTCACACTGGCGGCCAATTTGTGCCGTCACGACCACGTCGGCGCGCTCCGCTGCCCGATCCATAGATAGGAGCAGGGGGCTGCGCACGGCACTGGCCTCCTGCGCTGTCGCGGCTGTCGCGTCCGGCAACCCGTCAGTGCATCCGGGCTGCCGGTCTTTTCCCGGCATCCGGTGCACTCTCGCGGCTCTTGCGCATGCTCAGGCCGATGCGTTTGCGCGCCACATCGACCTCGGTCACCCGCACTTTCACGACATCCCCGGCCTTCACGACCTCATGCGGGTCTTTCACGAAGCGATCCGCCAACTGGCTGACATGCACCAACCCGTCCTGATGCACCCCGATATCCACGAAAGCCCCGAAGGCTGCCACGTTGGTCACTGTGCCCTCCAGCATCATGCCGGGGCGCAGGTCGCGGATCTCTTCGACCCCTTCCGCAAAACGTGCGGTGACAAAGCCGGGGCGCGGGTCGCGACCGGGCTTTTCCAGCTCCGCCAGAATGTCGCGCACAGTGGGCAGGCCGAATGTGTCATCGACGAAATCCTGTGCCCGCAGACCGCGCAAGCTTTCAGGCTTGCCCATGATCGCGCGAATGTCGCGCCCGCAGGCCTGCACGATCCGCCGCGCCAGCCCGTAGGCTTCGGGGTGCACCGCCGTCGCATCAAGCGGCTCGGCGCTGCCCGGCAGTCGCAGGAAGCCCGCCGCTTGCTCATAGGCTTTCGGCCCCAGACCGTTCACTTTCAACAGTGCCTTGCGCGACGCGAATGCCCCGTGCTGGTCGCGATGCGCCACGATGGCCTGCGCCAGTGACGGCCCGAGCCCCGCCACACGCGCCAAAAGCGGCGCGGAGGCCATGTTGAGATCAACGCCGACCGCGTTCACGGCATCTTCTACCACCGCATCGAGCGCCCCGGTCAGGCGGCGCTGGTCCACGTCATGCTGATACTGCCCGACACCGATGGATTGCGGGGTGATCTTCACCAGTTCGGCCAGCGGATCCTGCAGCCGCCGCGCGATGGACACGGCTCCGCGCAGTGACACATCGAGATCGGGAAACTCCTTCGCCGCGAGTTCCGAGGCCGAATAGACCGACGCCCCGGCCTCTGACACGATCACCGGGGTCGGGCGCGGTGCGCCTTCGGGCAGGAGTTTGAGCGTCTCGGACACGAGCTTTTCCGTCTCGCGGCTCGCTGTGCCGTTGCCGATGGCGATCAGCTCGACCCCATGGGCGCGGATCAGCTCGATCAGCGTGGATTGCGCGCCACGCAGGTCATTCTTGGGCTGGAACGGATAGAGCGTCGCAGTCGCCACCAGCTTGCCGGTCGCATCGACCACAGCCGCTTTGACGCCTGTGCGGATGCCCGGATCGAGGCCCAAGGTCGGCCGCGGTCCTGCCGGAGCGGCCAGTAGCAAATCCTTGAGATTGCGCGCGAAAACGCCAATCGCTTCGTCATGTGCGCGGCTGCGCAAACTGCCGAGTAGGTCCACATACATCGACAGGCTGAGCTTGATCCGCCAGGTCCAGGCGGCGGCCTTGCGCAGCCAGTCATCCCCCGGCCCATGACCGGGGATCCCGATGCTTGCGGCGATCATATCATGCACGCGCGCCAGACCTGCATCCGGATCGGGGGCGATTTCCAGCGTCACGATCTCTTCCTTGGCCGCACGCAAAAGCGCGAGCGCCCGGTGGCCGGGAATGCGCGCATAGGCTTCGCGATGGTCGAAATAATCCGAGAATTTCGCGCCCTCAGCCTCCTTGCCCGCGATCACGCGCGCCGAAATTATGGCTTCTGCCTGCAGGTAGCTGCGCAGACGCCCCAGAAGGTCGGCATTCTCGCTGAGCTGTTCCACCAGAATATCGCGCGCCCCGTCGAGCGCCTCCTTCGCGCTTGTCACGTCATCTGTGACGAAAGCCGCGGCCAGCGTCTCAGGTGCGGCGTCACGGTTGTCGAGGATCGCCTGTAGGAGCGGCTCAAGCCCCTTTTCGCGCGCGATCATCGCTTTCGTGCGGCGTTTCGGCTTGTAGGGCAGGTAGATATCTTCCAGCGCGGCCTTGCTCTGAGCTTGCGCGATAGCGCGCGACAGCGCATCGGTAAGTTTGCCCTGTTCCGTGATCGAGGCCAGAATGGTGGCGCGCCGGGCCTCCATGTCGCGCAGATATCCCAAGCGATCCGCCAAGAGGCGTAGCTGTGTATCGTCAAGACCGCCCGTGGCTTCCTTGCGGTAGCGCGCGACAAACGGGACAGTCGCGCCGCTATCGAGTAAATCGACAGCAGCCGTGACCTGTTCGGGGCTGGAATTGATGTCAGAAGCGATGATTTGCGCAATCCGGGTAGCAATGCTTGTCAAAATTGGCGATCCTTTTTACAACCGAGCGCATGGTGATCTAACTCGGCCCGGACAGGAGGAGCAAGCAGGAACAGCACCGATCGAAGGGATGCTCTTCGACGAATTGTCGGTTTCGTTTACCTAAAATTAACCGGCACTCCGCACAGTATATTGATGAATGGAAGACGACGAACGCGATGAGCATGAGCCCGATGATTGAACTGCGGCGATCTCAGAAACGCCAGCTACAGATCGTGGCGGATTTTGTGCTTATCGGGGTGAGCTTTGTGGTGGCTGTCTTCCTGTCCGGTGCGCCACTATCCTTGCTCACGCATCCTGGCGTCTGGCTCGCTCAGGTGCTCGCAGCGGTTGTAAGTATCGCGGTTTTCAACAAACTCGGGCTCTATCGTGCCTTGCTGCGTTACATCACTGGCGCCTCTGTCAAGGTGATTGTCTCTGGCGCAACTGCAGGTGCCGTGACATTTGTGGCTCTCGGGGCGCTTGGACGCATGGATTTGCCAGTCGCGCTGAGTATCGTTCAGGCGATGGTCGTCGTCATGAGCATCGGTATGTTGCGTTTTGGCGCGAGGGCCTTGATCCGAAAGCCAACTTTGCGCGCTTGTCATCCTGTTATCATCTACGGTGCAGGCCGCGCCGGGCAACAGCTCGTGGCGGCGTTGAATTACGGGCTGGAGTATCGACCCATTGCTTTTGTCGATGACGACGCGCGGTTGCACGGAACCACGATCAACAACATTCCAGTACATCCAAGCGCGGATTTGCAGCGCCTGAGCAAACGCCACAATGTGCGCGAAGTGCTTCTTGCGATGCCGGCCCTGAACCGACCGCGGCGGCGCCGGATTGTTGCACGGCTCGAAAACCTCGGGGTTGAGGTCAAGACGATACCTGCGATGCATGCGATCGTCAGTGGCCGCGAACGCTACACAGATCTGCGTCCGGTCGCCGCCGAAGACATGCTTGGGCGCGACCCGGTGCCGCCCAAGCCCGAACTCATGGCGCGCAATATCGCCGGAAAGGTTGTGCTGGTCAGCGGGGCCGGGGGGACGATCGGATCAGAGTTGTGCCGCCAGATCGTCGCAATCAAGCCCGCCAAACTGGTCATGGTCGATATTTCGGAATATGCGCTCTACTCCGTCACGACAGCCTTGCGCGATGCCTTTGGGGATGATGGGACAGAACTCATATCCTTGATCGGATCGGTTCAGGATTTTGCGCGTATGTCAGACATTCTGACCCGCTATCAGGTCCAGACGATTTATCATGCAGCTGCCTACAAACATGTGGGCCTAGTCGAAGAAAATCCTGTTGAGGGTGTCAAGAACAACGTATTTGGCACACGCACGCTGATCTCGGCCGCGCGTGCTGCTGGCGTAAAGAGCTTCACGCTTGTGTCCACGGACAAGACTGTGCGGCCCAAGAATATCATGGGCGCAACGAAGCGTCTGGCAGAAATGATCTGTCAGATTGAGGCTCGATCAAACAGTGATTGCGTTATTTCAATCGTGCGTTTCGGAAATGTGCTTGGATCATCCGGCTCTGTCATTCCGCGATTTCGCGATCAGATCGAACGCGGCGGTCCGGTAACCGTAACGCATCCCGATGTGACGCGATATTTCATGACAATCAGCGAAGCCGCGCAACTTGTCATCCAGGCAGGAGCAATGGCGCGCGGCGGTGACGTGTTCGTGCTGGATATGGGCGAACCAGTCAGGATACTTGACGTTGCAAAATCAATGATCCGACAACAAGGCATGGTTCCATACCTCACGCGTCCAGGTGTGGAACAGCCGAAAGAAAGCGCGACAGGGGATATTGCGATCCAGATCACGGGCCTGCAGCCAGGCGAGAAGATGCGCGAGGAACTCTTGATCGTGGATAATCCCGAGAGCACCGAACATCCGCGGATCATGTCAGAGAACATACCTGTGCCTCATCCTGAGAACGTGACGACGATACTCGATGCGTTGCAGTCTGCGACTGAGAAATACGATCTGGCAGCCGTGAAAACACTCCTGATTGCAGCACCAATCGACTACAGTCCTGATACTGACCTCTCGCTGGAAGAAAGTCGGCATATGCAGTCAACTTATGGCCGTGCCGCAGGTCGTCACCTCAGACTGGTTGCCAGCAGCCCCGCAGCGGGTTGAGCTATCACGGCCTTTTGCCGATATCATGGACATTTGGTTGAGCTTGCACAGCGCGGAGCACGAATTCCGCGGCGCTGAATGAGGCCGGTTCGAATGACGTTTGTTCGGTCTATAGAGCCGCTGGATGTCCTCGAATACGTAGGCACCCGCTTCGCATGCGTGCGATAGACCTGAGCTTGATGCGCTCGATTTTCAGGGAAGAGACTGCGCCAATCACTCGATCAATGGCGCATCTGGCGCTGTACTTTGCATCGTGGTTCGAAAGAACTTTGTTGTCCGCGTGGTGCCCTTCTTCGTGATTGGGGATGTATCGAGGATTGTCGAACGCCCGCTCCGTCCTGCGAAACCTGACTTTCGTATGCTGCGCGTAAAGCCGCATAGCCACTGGGGCGGCGGGGCCACTCGTTGGAGGGCGCGCCTGTCTGCCAATCAACCGATGGTAGGCCTCAATGCGAGATGCACCGAAATCTTGTGGTATCCGCGATCCGGCTGCGAAAATGCCACAAATTCGCGGGGTTATCGCCCGAACTTCGCCCGTTTTTCTGGACCCCTGCGCCGCGCCGCGCTACACTTGCGCTCAAACGGGGCATAAGACCCCATGATCCGAGGCAGTCCATGGCATTTCCTGAGCGGTTTTCGAACCTGCCAGCTTACGCATTTCCGCGCCTGCGCGCGCTGTTGGACCATCACCCGCCCGGTGGTGCGCCTGTCTCCATGTCCATCGGCGAGCCGCGCCACGAGATGCCGGGTTTCCTCGCTGACGTGCTGGCGGCCAATCTCGACGGATTCGCGCGCTATCCGGCCAATGACGGGATCGCGCCGCTGCTCGACGCCATCGCGGGGTTCATTGCGCGGCGCTACGATGTGCGGCTCGCGCATGACAATCTGATGGTGCTCAATGGCACGCGCGAGGGGCTGTTCAACGCGGCACTTGCGCTCTGCCCTGAGACCAAGGCCGGCGGCAAGCCTGTCATCCTGACGCCGAACCCGTTTTATCAGGTCTATGCTGTGGCCGCGCTAGCCGTGGGGGCCGAGCCGCATTACATCGCCGCGACCGAGGCGACGGGCTTTCTGCCGCGCTATGCCGATCTCGCGCCGGAGCTTCTGGACCGGGTCGCGATTTCCTATCTCTGCTCCCCCGGCAATCCACAGGGTGCGGTGGCGGATGCGTCGTATTGGCGCGAGCTGATCACGCTGGCCGAGCGCCATGATTTCCGCATCTTCGCAGATGAATGTTACTCCGAGATTTATCGCGACACGCCCCCGCCGGGCATTTTGCAGGTCGCCCATGAGATGGGAGCGGATCCGGAGCGGATCGTCTCATTTCATTCGCTGTCCAAGCGCTCGAACCTGCCGGGGCTGCGCTCGGGCTTTGTGGCAGGCGGGGTCGAGAGTATCCGCCGCATCCGCCAGTTGCGTGCCTATGCAGGCGCGCCACTGCCCGAGCCGTTACAGCATGTCGCTGCCGCCGCCTGGAATGACGAGGCGCATGTGACGCGCTCGCGCGCGCTCTATCAGCAGAAATATGCGCTGGCTGACCGGATTTTCGCCACTGTGCCGGGCTACCGCGGGCCAGAGGCCGGGTTTTTCCTCTGGCTGCCCGTCGCGGATGGCGAAGAGGCCGCGCTCAAGCTCTGGCGCGAGACCGGCATCCGCGTGCTGCCGGGGGCCTATCTTGCGCGCGACGGCGGGCAGGGCAATCCGGGCAAGGGATTTATCCGCGTGGCGATGGTCACGCCAATCGATGAACTGGAAGACGCGCTCAAGCGGCTTCGGAACAGTCTTTACAAGTGACGGGGCAGAACTGATGGCATCTTGGAACACTGACGGGCGTGAGCCGCTTCTCGACGGCAACCTGCAGGTGCTTTTGCAAAAGCGTGGGCGCGAGTTGCTGGGAGTTGTGCTTCTGGGCCTTGCGGCGTTGGTGGGTCTGATGTTGGGGTCGTATTCGCCGGAAGATCCGAGCTGGATGGCCTCGACCGATATGCCGGTGCAGAATTCACTGGGGCGGATCGGGGCGACGATTGCTGCCCCGATGATGATCATCATCGGGGCGGCAAGCTGGGGCATCGCAGTTTTCAGCGCGGGCTGGGGCCTGCGGCTGATCACTGGACGCGGGCATGACATGGCGCTGTCGCGCGCGGTCTTCGTGCCCATCGCGCTGGCGGTCACGGCCGTCTGGGCAGCCACGCTTTTGCCGACAGCAGGTTGGGACAAGCTGCATGGCATGGGCGGGATTTTCGGCGATACTGTTCTGGCCGCCGTGGTCAATGCGCTGCCGATGAGTGCGGGTGCCGGTGTGACCTTGATGGGTTTCGTGATGGCGCTCGCGGCGCTGGCGATCTGGGGTTTCGTGCTGGGCGTGGACCGCGCTGAGATGATCCGTTTCGCCCGCTTCCTCATCGCGGGCGTGATCCTTTGCTATGCGGGCCTTGTTGCGCTCATGTCGGGCGGGCTCAGTGGTGGCGCGCGCGGGCTGCGCGTGGCCGGGGGTGCGATGGCGCGGGGGCTGGCCGAGAAGCGCGCGGATTACATGGCAGCGCGCGCCGAACGCGCCGAACAGCGCGCCTATGCCGCGCAGGCGCATGCCTATGAGGATGCGGACCCCTATTACGAGGAACCCCGCATGGCTGCGCCCGCGCGGCGCAGCACGCCCGTGATCCGGGCTGCAGCCTATGACCCGAAAGACAGCTACCACGAAGAAGATGAGCCGCTCTTCTATGCCGAAGAAGACGCCTATCCGGTGGAGCCCGTCTATCGGCCCATGCCCGCGGCGGAACCCGCGCAGACCTCCGGCGGGTTGCTGGCCAAGCTCAAGGCGCTCAGTGGCCGCCCGGCTGAACCTGCTGAGCCGCAGTTGCGCAACGAGCTTGTGGAGCCCTCGCTGAGTGCCGGGGCGCTGAGTGCGCAGCCGGTCGGTGAGGCGCGCATCAAGTCGCGTATTGCCGACGCGATCAAGCACCGCAAATCGCAAAAGCCGGTCTTCAGGCTCGACCGTGCGCGCGGCCCCATGGCCGAGCCGCCTCTGCGCGCCCCGGTGGCCCCGCCCGTTGCACCGCAAGAGGCCGCTCCGTTCCGCGCGACCCTGTCGCATGCGCAGGTCGACCTGACCCCGATGCCCGACTGGATGATGGCCGCCGCGCCCGCGCCTGCGCCGCTCGCACCGAGCGCGGCCCCGGCAGCACCCGTCGCCGAGACCTATGCCGAGCCCGACGCCGAGGCGAGCTATTTCATCCCCGATGAGGCCGACCTCGCCGCGCCGCCCGCCGCGCGCGGCCCGCATGTGCTGCAGCGCCGTGTCGTCGCCACAGCCCCGAAGCGCCCCGCATTGTCGCGCCAGGCGCAGGCCGAAACCGAACCTGCCTTCGAGTTTGAACCTGCCCCCGCCCCGGTCTTCGAGTTGCCGCCCCTCGCGTTGCTGGAAAACCCCAGCCAGGTGCAGCGCTACACGCTCAGTGATGAGGCGCTGGAAGAAAACGCGCGGATGTTGGAGAACGTGCTCGATGATTACGGCGTGCGCGGCGAGATCGTGAGCGTACGGCCCGGCCCGGTGGTAACGCAATATGAGTTGGAGCCCGCGCCGGGGCTCAAGGCGAGCCGCGTGATTGGCCTCGCCGATGATATCGCACGCTCGATGTCGGCGCTGTCTGCGCGCGTGTCCACAGTTCCGGGCCGCTCGATCATCGGGATCG
>PXDM01000555.1 GCA_003565055.1 Paracoccaceae bacterium | reverse complement strand
GGCCAGAACTTTCGGATGCGCGCCGGTGATGTAATCCGGCTCCGCGCCCAGACAGCCCGTGACGATCACCCGGCCATTCTCGGCCAGCGCTTCGCCAATCGCATCGAGGCTCTCGGCCTTGGCGCTGTCAAGAAAACCGCAGGTGTTGACGATCACCGCATCCGCGCCCGCGTAATCGGGGCTGATCCCGTAGCCCTCGGCGCGCAGACGCGTCAGGATGCGTTCGCTGTCCACCAGCGCCTTGGGGCAGCCGAGTGAGACCATGCCGATGGTCGGCTGGCCGGGGCGGGCGGTGTCGCGCAGCACGGCGCGCGGCGCAAGATCGGGGCGGAGGTTCGGGGGATTCGTGCTCATCTCGCGGCCTATACACTGTGGTTTGGCTTGCGCAAAGCCCCGCTTCAGGCGGGGCGGCGCAGCATCGTGCCGCCCAGACGCCGCGCAATGCGCCAGAGCACCCGGTGGCCGAGATCCGCGTAATCGAGATCGCCCGCCAGAAGCCGCAGATAGCTGCGCGTCATCGACGGGTTGCGCTCTACTGCGCCGGGGAAATAATTGCGCACGGGCGTCGCATAGATCAGCGCGCGGATGCGCCGCGCGGCGGCCATTTCGCGGTGAATATAGCCAAGCCGCGCCATATAGGCCGCCATGGGGGGCGTGCCGGATTGCAGCGCTTCTGCCGCCGCCTGACCTGCGAATTGCCCCGATTTCATCGCCCAGGCGATGCCCTCGCCAGTGATCGGATCGACCAGTCCGGCGGCATCACCTGCGAGCAGCACCGGCCCGCGACCGGGGGTCTTGCGATAAGCGCCGAAGGGCAGGAACGCGCCCTTGCAGCGCAGCTTCTCGGCGTCGAACTGCGGGGCGTGCTGCGCGAGATAGTTGCGGAAATGCGCCTTCATATCGGGGTTTTTCGCATGCACGCCGCCCACGCCCAATGTGATCGAGCCATTCTTGGGGAAGACCCAGCCATAGCCCCAATGGGCCGCCCCGAGATCAATCTCGGTGGTGTTGTCCTCGGTCAACTCGCGGTCGAGTTCGACCTCCAGCCCGAAGCCGATCTCCGCCGGATCAAAGGCGCGGCCATAAAGCGCGCGGGCCACTGCACTATTGGCCCCATCCGCACCGATCAGGATGCGCCCGCGCAGGCAACGCCCATCCGAGAGCGTGACGCTGGGGGCATCGGTGTCGATCTGGCTGAGTTTCACAGGCGCGAAGACGGTCACGCCGCTGGACTGCGCGCGCACATGCAGGGCTGCGTCGAAGTCGCGGCGCATGGTCATTTGCAGGACCGGGGCCTCGGCTTCATGGCCAATCACGCGCCCGGCAAATGTGAGCCGGAACTGAGTTGAGGGCAGAAACAGCGCTGTATCCGGGGTCATGCCGAAGACTTCGGCCATGTAGCGCACCGACCGACCCGTCAGCCCGCCGCCGCAAAGCTTGTCGCGCGGAAAAGCGGATTTGTCGATCAGCGCAACCGAGAGCCCTGCCTGCGCAGCGGTTATCGCGGCTGCACTGCCTGCGGGGCCGGAGCCGAGCACCAACAGATCATAGCTTTGCGTCACGTTGTCACTCCATGAACGAGGGCAGGCCGGGGCCACTGCCCGCATATCGTGCGTGCCATAGCATGCAGAATGCATTGAGAGAAGAGCGTCGATCTGCTCCTTGAGATGCGGAGGCGAAAGCCACAGGTTGCGTCGCCAACGGCCCGGATCTTGGGCAGGCGTGAATTTTCTTTTGCACTTTGGCGCCGGGTCAGGTTGACTGCTGGGGCAGATACTCGCCGCGAGCGCCGCCCTCCGGTGATCGAACAGCCCTCAGGACCGCCATGAAAGACCACGCGCCAGAGCCACAGACTGCCTTGCCAACGGTCCAGAGATTCGAGAACGTGATGGTCACTCCGTCGCCCGATCGCGACACGCCGGGGGTTCTCTGGCCCGATTTCGAGCAGCAGACCCTGGCGCGGCTGCGGCGCAAGGACAGGCCAGTGTGTCGCCCGCCTGCGATCACTTCGGGCCGGTTGCGGATTGTCGATGCGCCAGCGATCTTCGTGTCGATGTATGACAATCACTTCGGTCATACAGTGGCCGAGACAGTGCCACGGCTTGTGCAGGCTCTGGCTGAGTGTCCCGAAGACTGGCCGCTGGTCTTCACCACAAACGCCCAGTTTCGCGCGCCGCATCCGTCGCCCATGTTCCGCGCCGTCATGGACTGGCTTGATGTTCCATTGGAGCGGTTGCGGTTCTGCTCCGAGCAGATCGTCTTTCGCGCGTTGCATGTTGCAGCCCAGGCCGAGCATCTCGGCTCCCGTCAGCCGACACCCGAGCGCTATCTCGATCTTCTGGAAGCGCGGGTGCATCCCAAGCTGCCGGATGCGCCCTGCGAAGGCGTGACCTTTGTCAGCCGTGCTGCCTTGCCAGCAGAGAAAGGGTTTCACGCCGCCGAGGTCTATCTCGCAGCGTGTTTGCGCCAACTTGGCGTGCAGGTGGTCTACCCCGAGGAATTGACGCTACCCGCGCAGATGGAACTTTACGCGCGCAGTCGCTATCTGATCTTCTCCGAGGGCTCAGCGCTGCATGGTCGGCAATTGTTCGGGCGGCGGGACCAGCATATCTCGGTTCTGCGGCGACGGTTCCGCAGCCATCTGGCCGAGGCGCAGATCGCGCCACGTTGCACCAGTCTTGACCATGTGTCCTGTTTTGGCGGCGCGCTGAATGTGATCGGTCCAGCAGGGCGGCCCGTTCTGCATGCCATGGCCTCGCTCTATCGGGTCGAGCCATTGCTGGCCCATCTTGAAGGCATCGGATTGCCGATCCGCAAGGTCTGGAACACCAATGTCTATGGCCATGTGCGCGATCTGGATGTTCTGCGCTGGCTGGCGCGGATGTATGACCCGAAAGTCGCGCCTTGGCTGCGTCCCAGCAATGCGCCGGATCATATTCTGGAACAGCTCGACGCGCTGGAACTGGGGCATTTGTCAGACAAGGCGGCCAAGATCATGGCGGGCGAGTCCGAGCATCTGCGTCGACAGAAGCGAAAGTAACGCGCGCGCGCCCCTT
>PXDM01000542.1 GCA_003565055.1 Paracoccaceae bacterium | reverse complement strand
GTTGCTGCCGCCGATGCGCGCCCCGCCCGACGCCCCCGCGCGCCAGCGCAGCAGCAAGACCAGCATCACCGCGCCCGAGGCCAGCCGCACACCCGTATAGCCCAGCGCATCCGCCGCCCCGTCGCTCAGCGCGATCCGGTTGAGGACCGAATTCGCCGCAAAAGCGATCATTGCGAGCGCCGTGAGGCCCGCGATCTTCATTGCAGGGGACGTTAACATCGCGCAGGGTCCCTTGGGCCAAATGCCCACTCCACCCCGGCGCTAGCAGATGCGCGCGGATGCGGCAAGTCGCCGCCCCTGCCAGCGTCATGGCGTCAGCTTTGCACAAATGCCTCGACGCGTTCCGCGAGCGCAGGCCAGTCAGTGAATTCCTGCACCCCGTCTGACAGGGCCACATCCTGCCCGTTGAGCGCGACATGGCGCACGATCTGGCTTTGGAAATAATCGTAGCTGCCCGGTCGCACGGCCCCGGCGACCAGCATTTCGGCGCTGGGGTCAAGCCCGGTGCGCATCTTCATCTCGATCAGATAATCCTCTGCCTCTTCCTGTCCTTCGGGGAAAGCGGCCTTCAGGCTGACCGAGAGCATCAGGGTCGGGCGCGCGGCCAGCGCGTCTTTTGCGGCGGTGAGCGTGATCTCGAACGCCTCCGGGTGGCGGCGCTCATGCACCGGCGCGGCGAGGATCACCCGATCCGCGCCCGACAGATCCGGGGCCGTGCGCTTGTCAGCCGTGTCGATCAGCCTGACCCCGTGGCCCAGATCGCGCAGCTGCGCGGCAACAGTCTCGGCGATCTTTCGGGTCTGGCCCTCGGTCGTTCCGTATAAGATGACGATATCCATGCGTCTCTTCCCCCCTTCGCGGCATGAAGTTGACCTTGGGGCAATTTGTGCAGCCCTGCCTTGTTCCAGATCAAGGCGGGCGGGTCTCAGCCCAGCACCAGTGCGCTTGTCCAGAGCCTGCGCATCAGCGCGGGCTGCCCGCTCATGGCCGTCTTGGCGAAGATCTGCTTGGAATAGGCGCGGGCTGTCTCAATGGTCAGGCCCAGTCGCGCAGCGGCTTGCGCGAGACTGTCGCCCATGCCCAGCGCGCGGGCGAGCCGGGCTTCGGGCAGGGAAATGCCCAGCGCGACCGCGATCACACGCGCATCGGGCAGGGGCAGGGCGGTGTCGCGCAGGAACGCCCCGTCGGGCGTGTGCGTGATTTCCAGCGTGGCGGTGACGCGGTGCACGCCGCCAGTGGTTGCGCCCAGATCCGACAGGGACAGCCCGGCCTCTGCGAGCATTTCCCGCGCGGTGCTGTCTGCACCGGTGCAGCGCCCCTGCGCGTCGAATTCCACCGCCCCCACACCCAGCCGCCGCGCCATGCGTTCGGCGCGGCTGGCGCGCGCGTGCAGCGCCTGCACCTGCTCTTGCAGCGCCAGCCCCTGCGCGAGAAGCGGCGCGATGCTCGCGAGTGCTGCGCTGTCCACGGCGCGAAATTCACCGCGCGCCCGAGCAATGATCAGCCAGGCCGTGCTCGCCCCGACTGCCATCCCGATGGCGCGCAGGTCAGCCCATCCGCCGAAGCTGAGGCCGCGCGCGTCAAGCTCCTCCCCCGTATAGACGCGCGAGAGCCGCAGCCCCGCGAAACCCGCAGGCAACACCAGTTCCGCGCGCCCGTCCTGCGCCCAGACGCCGCGCGCTGTCGCCAGATAGGCCGCGCGCGCCTGCCGGTCCGCGCACAGGGACTGCAACATCTCGGACCATGTCCCACGCCCCGCGCCTGCGCTGAAAATCATCGCGACCAGAGCGGAGTCTTGCGGTGAAAACATGCGAATCTCCCGTTTACTCCCATATGGGAGGTTCTTGAGGGATAGCGCAAGGCTAGGTGGGGTCCAAAGAAATTCAACAAGGATGATCGCGCCGATGACGCTTCAAACCCTGACCCATTTGCAACGGCTCGAAGCCGAGGCGATCCATATCATGCGCGAAGTCGTGTCCGAGGCCGAAAAGCCCGTGATGCTCTATTCCGTCGGCAAGGACAGCGCCGTGATGCTGCATCTGGCCAAGAAGGCGTTTTACCCGTCGCCGCCGCCTTTTCCGCTGATGCATGTCGATACGACATGGAAATTCCGCGATATGTACAATCTGCGCGACCGCGCCGCGCGCAAGGCCGGTATGCAGCTGCTGGTCCATCAGAACCCGGACGCGGTGCGTCAGGGCATCAACCCGTTCGATCATGGCGGCTTGCACACCGATATGTGGAAGACCGAAGGGCTGAAACAGGCGCTCGACCTGCATGGCTTTGACGCGGCCTTTGGCGGCGCGCGGCGTGACGAGGAAAAGAGCCGCGCCAAAGAGCGGATTTTCAGCTTCCGCACCGCAAGCCACCGTTGGGATCCCAAAGCCCAGCGCCCGGAGCTGTGGCGGGTCTATAATGCACGCAAGGCACGCGGCGAATCGATGCGCGTCTTTCCGATCTCGAACTGGACCGAGCTCGACATCTGGCAGTATATCCATCTGGAAAATATCGAGATTGTGCCGCTTTACTATGCCGCCGAACGCCCCACGGTCATCCGCGACGGGCTGATGCTGATGGTCGATGATGACCGCTTCCCGCTGCAAGGCGAGGAACCCGTGATGCGCTCGATCCGTTTCCGCACGCTGGGCTGCTATCCGCTGACCGGCGCTGTGGAAAGCCGCGCGCAGACGCTGCCGGAGATCATTCAGGAGATGCTGCTGACCACCACATCCGAGCGTCAGGGCCGCGCCATCGACCACGATCAGGCCGCGTCCATGGAGAAGAAGAAGCAGGAAGGCTATTTCTGATGAGTGACATTTACAAAACCGAAGCGCTGATTGCGGAAGATATCGACACCTATCTGGAAACCCACCAGCACAAGACCATGCTGCGTTTCATTACCTGCGGTTCAGTCGATGACGGCAAATCGACGCTGATCGGACGACTCTTGTACGACAGCAAGATGATCTTCGAGGACCAGCTCGCGAGTCTGGAAGCGGATTCGAAACGTGTCGGCACCCAAGGCGAGGCGATAGATTTCGCCCTTCTGGTCGACGGGCT